>NZ_WVTE01000141.1:0-61029 GCF_009939605.1 Rhodococcus sp. YH1
TGACGCTGTTCGGGTAGGCGAACAGCTCCGTCAGGTACAGCTCCACCGAGTCCTCGAAGGGCTCGAGGCAGCGCGAGCACTCGCCGACTGTATCGGCACGGACGGTCCCGGTGACGAGGACCCCCTCGGACACCGCTTCCAGCCGGAGATCGAGTTCCACATCCGTGCCTTCCTCGATCGCGATCGAGTCGAGTCCGATCCGCAACGGCGCAGGTACCACCGTGTGGACCGTGCGCATGGAGCCCGGACGGCGTCCGAGCGAGCGTACGTCCAGCACGAGACCCGAATCCCGGTCGGGATGCTGGGGGCTGTGACGGCGGGCAGACACGGGAATGCTTCTTCCTCTTTCCAGGTGACGGACGCCGCCCCCACGGGGCGACTGGGCAACCACTCCACGATACGCGACGGACCCGGGCGCGACGAAATCGCCCGGCGCGGGAGCCGGATGCGTCAGCGGCGCCGCTCGGACCGGCGTTCGGCCTCCGTGTAGTCGGGCACACCGGCGCCCGTCCGCAGCTGCTGCCGGCCGCGGCCCACCGACCGCAACGTCGTGCCGAGCACGGTGGCCTGCCGACCAACGAGCGTCTCGAGTTCCTCGGCGACGCCGTCCTCGGCCTTACCGTGACCGAGAAGCTGTACCTGTCGCATCCGGACAAGTCCGAGGGTGAACTCGCGAAGATCCGGGCGTCGGTGGTGAACATGCACGCCCTCGCCGAGGTCGCGCGGTCCCTCGGTGACGGCGGCCTCGGGCCGCACCTGCTGCTCGGCAAAGGTGAGGAACTCACCGGTGGCCGCGACAAGCCCAGCATTCTCGCGGACGGCATGGAGTCGCTGCTCGGCGCCGTCCACCTGCAGCACGGTATCGACGTCGCACGCACCGTCGTGCTGCGCCTGTTCGCCGAACTCCTCGAGCGGGGTCCGCGGCTCGGCGCCGGTCTCGACTGGAAGACGAGCCTGCAGGAGCTGACCGCGGAACGAGGCGTCGGCGTGCCGGCGTACGAGATCACCGCCACCGGCCCGGACCACGACAAGGAATTCACCGCGACCGTGATCGTCGCGGGCGACGCCCGCGGTGTCGGCATGGGTCGGACGAAGAAGGAAGCCGAGCAGAAGGCCGCCGCCGCGGCCTGGCAGAGCCTGTCCGACAGCGACGCCACCCCCACCGGTGCCGCCGCCGACCAGAACTGACCCGACGTGCCCGAACTGCCCGAGGTCGAGGTCGTCCGCCGCGGCCTCGACGCGCACGTCCGCGGCGCCACCATCGAGTCCGTCCAGGTGCTGCACCCGCGTGCGGTACGCCGTCACGAACCCGGCCCGCGGGATCTCGCGCTGCGGCTGACCGGGCAGACCGTGGCTGCCGTCCAGCGCCGCGGCAAATACCTGTGGCTCGTCTTGGGACCCGCCGACGTCGCACTGGTCGTCCATCTCGGGATGAGCGGGCAGATGCTGGTCCAGCCGCCGGCGGTGCCGGACGAGAAACACCTGCGCATCCGCGCCGTTCTCGACAACGGCGCCGACCTGCGGTTCGTGGACCAGCGCACCTTCGGAGGCTGGGCCCTCGCCCCGCTCGTCGAGGTCGACGGTGCCGTCCTGCCGGAGCCCGTCGCGCACATCGCCCGCGACCCCCTGGATCCGGCGTTCGACGCGGCCGCCGTGGTGAAGGTGCTGCGCGGCAAGCACACCGAGATCAAGCGCGTCCTCCTCGACCAGACCGTCGTGTCCGGCATCGGCAACATCTACGCCGACGAATCGCTGTGGCGGGCCGGCGTGCACGGCAACCGCGCGGCCGACCGGCTCGGGGGGCCGACCCTGCGGCGGCTGCTCGACGCGGCCCGCGACGTGATGGGCGAGGCGCTCGCCCAGGGCGGTACCTCGTTCGATGCCCTCTATGTCAACGTCAACGGCGAGTCCGGATACTTCGACCGGTCGCTGAACGTCTACGGCCAGGAGAACCTGCCGTGCCCACGGTGCGGGACGCCGGTGCGGCGGGAGAAATTCATGAACCGCTCGTCGTTCAGCTGCCCCCGGTGCCAGCCGCCGCCACGGGGCGCACGGCGAGCCTGACTTCGGCCGTCCTCCGCGTCCGTCGAAGCGGTGAATCCGTCCCGCGATCCCTGCCGACCGTGCACAGTGGGAACGGCGGAGGAGGACGCACATGCGAACATCGAGGAGAATCGTGCTGGCTGCCGCGGCGGCGCTGGTAGTCGCACTCGCGGTCGTCGGATGCGGCACCGACGACTCGTACCCGAGCGAGTCGGCGCAGACCACCACCGAGGCAGCCCGGGAAACGACCCCGCCGACCGGCACGGGCGAGTCCGAGCCCGGGCAGACGGGCACCGATACGCAGGGCACCGAGACGACGGATGGAATCCCGGCCTATCAGCCGTCGACGCTCGTCAGCCGGGGGATCGGCTCGGCCGTCCTGACGACGTCCGACCCGATCGCGCAGGTCAGCACCTTCTACCTCGACTTCGTGGACCGGGAGGGCTGGCAGACGCTCTCCGAGAGCGTCACTCCCTACAGCACGAGTCTCACGATCAGGAAGCCGGGGGAGGGCGCCTCCATCTCGGTATCCTCGGGCGGGGACGGGACGCTGGTCTCGATCAGCACCTATCCGTCACCCTGATCCGTCGCCCTGACGAGGCCGCCCGGCTGCCTCGGCTCGGATCCGCGCGCCGGGTGGGATACGGTGGAACCGGTGCGCCGGGAAGTCTGGTCGGCAGACGACGACTGCTGCCCGACATCCGAGGACATTCGATGACGACACCCTTCGCCCGCCTGCCGTTGCTCTCCCGTGGATCATGGGAGGAATCCAAGCGGGTGGCCGAGATTCTCCGCAAGGAGACCGTCGGTGGTGTCCTGCTGCTCATCGGCGCGCTCGCGGCCCTGGTCTGGGCCAACACCCCGTGGTCCGACGCCTACCACAGCCTCCGCGACACCACGGTGGGGCCGTCCGCGCTGCACCTGGACCTGTCACTCGGGACGTGGGCGGCCGACGGTCTGCTGGCCATCTTCTTCTTCGTCGTCGGCCTGGAACTCAAGCGTGAGTTCGTCGCCGGCGACCTGCGGGACCTGCGGCGCGCCGCCGTGCCGATCACCGCAGCGGTGGGAGGGATGGCGGTACCCGCGGCGGTGTTCGTCGCGGTGAACCTGCGCGGCGGAGCGGACGCGCTGACCGGATGGGCGGTGCCCACCGCCACCGACATCGCCTTCGCCGTGGCCATCCTGGCCGTCATCGGGACGCATCTCCCGGCGGCCCTGCGCACCTTCCTGCTCACGCTCGCCGTCGTCGACGACCTGCTCGCCGTCACCGTGATCGCGGTGTTCTACACCGATGAGCTCGACCTGGCGTATCTCGGGCTCGCGATGCTCCCGCTGCTCGCGTTCGCCGTGGCGGTGCAGCGCGGCATCCGGGCCTGGTGGCTCCTGGTGCCGCTGGCGGTGCTCACGTGGTTCCTGGTCCACGAATCCGGTGTCCACGCCACCGTGGCCGGCGTCCTGCTCGGTTTCACCGTGCCCGTCGCCCGCAGGACGCGCACCGGCACGGAGGCCATGGCCGAGCAGTTCGAGCATCGGCTCCGGCCGCTGTCGGCCGGGGTCGCCGTCCCGATCTTTGCGTTCTTCGCCGCCGGCGTGACGATCGGTGGCCTCGACGGCCTGGGTGAGGCGCTCCGCGATCCGATCTCGGTCGGTGTCGTCGCGGGCCTCGTGCTCGGCAAGGTCGTCGGGATCTTCGGCGTCACCTACCTGATGGCCCGGTTTACCCGCGCCCACCTGGACGAGGGACTGAGCTGGCTGGACGTGCTCGGCGTCGCGCTGCTCGGCGGCATCGGCTTCACCGTCTCCCTGCTGATCGGAGACCTCGCCTACGGTGCCGGCACCGTCGCGGCCGACCACGTGAAGGTTGCGGTCCTCGTCGGCTCCCTCACCGCGGCGCTCGCCGCGTCGGTGGTGCTCCGCTCCCGGAACCGCGCCTACCGCAGGATCGCGGAGCTCGAGTCTCTCGACGAGGACCAGGACGGGATCCCGGACGTCTACCAGCACTGAAGCCGGCGGGGCCTGCACGACCCAGTTCTGTGCGGGAGGAATCGGCGCCGGTCGGCGATTCCCTGGGCGGAGTGATGTCCCCCACCTAGAATGGGTGGACGGACATCGCGGCCGCATCGTGTGGACCCGGCCCCGTCCACCGGCCGCCGCGGTGTATGCGGGCGATCGGAGGTGGACGTGCATCCCTCCGAACCAGGGCGGTTGCTGCCGCGCCGGGCGCATCGGGCGATCGTCGCCCTTCTGGTCCTCTTCGCTCTGCTGATCGCCGGACCCCGGCTGATCGCGGTGTACACCGATTGGCTCTGGTTCGGAGAGGTCGGCTACCGGGAAGTGTGGGGCACCATCATCGTGACCCGGTTGGTGCTGTTCGCCGCGGTCACGCTGGTGGTGACCGGTCTGCTCTTCGGGGTGACGGCGTGGGCGTACCGAGCGCGACCGTTGTTCGCCGTCGGCCCGGACGATCCGATCGAGCGGTACCGGATCGTGGTGCTGAGGCGCCCGAAACTGTTCGCGATCGGTATCCCGTTGCTGCTGGGACTGTTCTTCGGCCTGAGCGCACAGAGTCAGTGGGCCAGAGTGCAGCTGTTCCTCCACGGCGGATCATTCGGTAGCGTCGACGCGCAGTTCGGGTACGACGTCGGGTTCTACGTCTTCGACCTGCCGTTCTACCGGCTCGTGCTGACGTGGGCGTTCCTCGCGCTGTTCCTGGCACTCGTGCTCTGCACGGCCACCCACTACCTTTTCGGGGGACTACGGCTGCCGTTCGCAACCGGCGCCGGGGACCGTCGTGGTGCCACCGGCGCGGCGGGTGCGACGACGCGCGCCGCCCGAATCCAGATCGCCGTGCTCGCCGGGAGTTTCGTCGCGCTCAAGGCGGTCGCGTACTGGTTCGACCGCTACCAGCTGCTGTGGAGCGGCCGGAAGGAACCGACGTTCACCGGGGCCGGATTCACCGACATCAACGCGGTGCTGCCGGCTCGCCTGATCCTCGTGGCGATCGCCGTGCTGTGCGCGGCAGCGTTCTTCGCTTCGATCCTGCTGGACGACCTGCGGGTGCCGTTGATGGCAACCGCGCTGCTGGTCCTGTCGTCGATCGTCGTCGGCGGGATCTTCCCGGCCCTCACGGAGCAGTTCTCGGTGCGCCCGAACGCGGCCGATCGCGAGAGCCCGTACATCGAGCGCAACATCGCCGCGACCAGGCAGGCGTACGGGATCGAGGCCGATCGCGTCGAGTACCTCGACTATCCCGGGGTCGGAACCCGGCCGCCGCGCGAGATCCCGGCCGACGTCACCACGATCGCCAACGCCCGGCTGCTGGACCCGAACGTGCTCTCGAGGACCTTCACCCAGCAACAGCAGCTGAAGAACTTCTACGGTTTCACTCCGCAACTGGACATCGACCGGTACACCATCGACGGGGAGGTCGGCGACTACATTGTCGCCGCCCGGGAACTGTCCCCGAAGAGCCTGAGCGGCAATCAGACCCAATGGATCAACCGGCACACCGTCTACACCCACGGCAACGGATTCGTGGCGGCGCCGGCGAACCGGGTCAACGCCGCCGTCCGGGACGCAGCCGCGGCCGGAAGCGGCAGCGACAGTGGATACCCCATCTACACGGTCAGTGACATCGCTTCACAGGCCTCCGGTCGGCAACTGATCCCGGTCGAGCAGCCGCGCATCTACTTCGGCGAGCTGATCGCGGCGTCGGACCCGGACTACGCGATTGTCGGCGGGTCCGCCGGTGCGGCGCCGCGCGAGTACGATACGGATACCTCGCAGTACACCTACACCGGCAGCGGGGGCGTGCCGATCGGAAGCTGGATCAACCGGCTGGCGTTCGCGGTCCGGTACGGCGAGCGCAACATCCTGTTCTCCGGCGCCATCGGAGCGGACTCGAAGATCATCTTCGATCGCGATCCGAAGACCCGCGTGGAACGGGTCGCGCCGTGGCTCCGCACCGACGGCAATCCGTACCCGGCGGTCGTGGACGGACGGATCGTCTGGATCGTCGACGGGTACACCACCCTGGCGCACTACCCGTACGCCCAGGCCGGCGCGTTGCCCGACGCCCACGTCAGCGATACCGGCCGGCTGCTTCCGGGTGAGCCCGTCTCCTACATCAGGAACTCGGTCAAGGCCACCGTGGACGCCTACGACGGCACCGTCACCCTCTACCAGGTGGACACGAACGACCCGGTGCTCGCGGCGTGGATGGGGGCCTTTCCCGGCGCCGTGCAACCGCCGGAATCGATCACCCCGGAATTGCGCTCCCACTTCCGTTACCCCGAGGACCTCTTCGGTCTTCAACGGGACCGGCTCGCCAAGTACCACGTCGACGACCCGCGGGAGTTCTTCACCAACAACGCGTTCTGGTCCGTCCCCAGCGACCCGACCTCCGAGGCCGTGGGGTCGCAGCCGCCGTACTACGTGCTGGTCGGTGACCGGGAGAGCGCGGCACCGTCCTTCCGTCTCGCCAGCGCGATGGTCGGGTTCAACCGCGAGTTCCTCTCCGCCTACATCTCGGTGAACTCCGACCCGGACGGCTACGGCCGGATGGAGGTGCTGCAGCTGCCGACCGACACGCAGACCCAGGGGCCGCAACAGACCCAGAATTCGATGATCTCCGACACCCGGGTGGCCTCCGAACGCACCCTGCTCGAGCGGTCCAATCGGATCCACTACGGCAATCTGCTGACGCTGCCGATCGCGGACGGCGGGGTGCTCTACGTCGAGCCCCTGTACACCGAACGCCTCACCAGCACCGCCGACGGTTCGACCTTCCCGCAACTGTCGCGAGTGCTGGTCAGCTATCGCGAACCCAGCGCCGGCGGCGTCCGCGTCGGATACGCACCCACCCTCGCCGAGGCCCTCGACCAGGTCTTCGGTGCGGGGACGGGCCGGATGGCGACGGCGCCCGGCGGCGACGCCGCGACCCCGCCACCCCCCGATCCTGCGGCGACCGCTCCGCCACCCGAGGAGGGCGCGACGGTGCCGCCACCCACCGCGCCGCCCGCAGAGCCGACCCCGGAGCAGCTCACCGCTGCGGTCCTCGAACTGAACAGCGCCCTGGCTGATCTGCGCGACGCCCAGCGCACCGGCGACTTCACGTCGTACGGCGCCGCACTCGACCGGCTCCAACGTGCCATCGACAACTTCCTGGCCGCCGGGGGCAGCCTCAACTGAGGTGTTGCTGTCCGACGCTTCTAACCTGTCAAGCGGCCGCGGTGCGCCGTGAGTCGGTCCGTGCGGTCTCTTCGTCGTAGGTGGTGTGATGAGCAGGGCAACCGTGGAGAATGCCGACGAGGCGGTTCGTCAAAGCACGATGTGGCGGGTGGCGCCGCCGGCACGGTGCCGGCCGTAGTAGGGGCGGGCGCCCGGCAGAGGCCTTGAGTGCAGCGAAGGCCTGCGGATAGAGCGCATCACCCAACCGTCGGTTCCGGGCGAGCACGACCCGTTTGATGCCGGAGGCTCGGGTCACCGGCGCCATGCCAGAGTAGTTTCCTCCGGGCTCGGACATCGGCCCAGCGTCCCGGATCATCCCTAATTTCTGCGAGCACCCAGGCACCGAGAACCACTCCCAGACCAGGCTGGCTCAGGTAGATCTCGGCGCCCGGGTGTCGACCAGAACCCGCCTTCACCTGTTCCTCCAGTCCGGCGATCTGTCGGGCCATCTCAGTAGTGACGGCGACCAATGCCGAGACGGCGGCGGCGTAGGTGTCGCCCGCACCGGCTCGGGCCGGCAGTTGCTCACTGCGCAAGCAGCGACGATCTCGGTGGCGCGAGTTCGGACGTATCGCTGTCGGCCGACTCTGCGGACCAGGGCCTCGACTCGCGTGACGGTGAATGCGAACCCCTGCTCCGGGCTGGGTGCGACGGACAGCACGGCGTGGGCATCACGTCCGGCCAAGTCGTCGAAAGCAGCCACCGCGACCGGGTAGTACTCGCGCAGCATCGACCCGGTCATGGACGTGTTGCGCTGCCGGGTCCAAATCGTCGCCCTCCATCCAGCCTCCGAATACCCTGGGAAAGAGGGAGGGATCACCGTGCGATACGACGACTGGGGCGCCCGGTCGCCGCAGTGGGCGGGGTTGCGCAGCGTGTCGACGAGCGTGTGCGGCGTGCCCGTGCACTATGTTCGAGCGGAGCCCGCGTCGACCGCGCCTCCCGACGCGCCGGTTCACCTGCTGGTGCCCCCGATGACCGGTAGCGCGAGCATGTGGCTCGATCTCGTTCCTCCCCTGCGCCGGCTCGGGCCGGTGATTTCCGTCGACCTCCCGGGGACGATTGTCGGCCACACCGGTGATCCGTATCGGCATGGGCCACGCGCGGACCTGGACGCTCGCTTCGTGGCGGCCTTCGCCCGGCAGCTCCGCCTCGAGAGCCAGGTGCTGCTGCACGGCTGGTCGACGGGTGGCCCGGTGGCGGCGCTGGCCGCCACGATGATGCCCGAGAAGACTCGGGGAGTCGTCTTGGTGGCCCCGGCGCTGCCGTGGCGCCGGACGTCACCAGCTGAGGCATTCGGGTGGCAGACGCTGGGACGTCTCGTCGTCGCAGCCGGCCCGCCCACGACACGCCTGGTGCTGCGACTGGCGGGCCGGCGCATACTGGACGCCAAGCGAACCGCGATCGAAGACGCGGGCTCCATCTCCGGTGGCCGGACCGACCTCCTCGGTGGAAACCCGGGCCGTATCTCACGAGCACAGGTCGACCTGTGGCTCGATGACCTCGCGGCGGCCCGCCAGCACCCGGAACGGCTCGCGGGCACGGCCACTGCGTTCGCGTCGATCGTCAAAGCCATGTTCATCACGCAGAAGCCGACGAATGAGGCTCTCGATTCCGTGCAGATGCCCGTACTCGTGCTGTGGGGAAGCGACGATCACCTTGTCGACCCCACGTCGCTCATGCAGCACGCCCGACGGCCGGGCTGGACACCCCGCCCCATCAAGGACGTCGGCCACCTGCTTCCCGTCGAGGCGCCCGACCTCTACGCGCAGGCAGTCTGCCAGTGGCTCTCCGACAGCCTCGAGATTCCCGGATTCGGGCGTCCTACGTAGATCGGTGTCTTCCCGACCCCAGCAGAACGGCACCGCGGAGACCAGTCCCTCACGGCTCGGGGATCGGCCTACGCGAATCAGGCACTGACACGCCGTTGAGAACCCGCAGCTCGGAAGCACCGATAAGTGACACCGAGCAGTGGAACCTACATGAGGGCCCTGCCATCATCCGGCCCGCGGCCCGCCCGTCGTTCGGCCGGAGCCGCGCCCCATAGCCGCCCTCCGGCCTCCGTCAGGCGGCCGCCCGACGCGGTGGTCGCCGGGCACACCCGTTCGGCGAGGTCCGTCTTGCCCCGATGCAGGCGATGCACGTCCTCTAGGGCGCATCCGCCGCGGCGCAGCGGCGCTTCGGGTGGGTCGCCGAACGCGCAAGGTGCCGGTGGGATCCGGCCGCGACGAGCGACCCGTGCTTGTCAACCGTCCGGTTGCTCGTGGTCGGCGATGCCGACGAGCCGGTCCAGTGCGTCGGCGTGGTGGTGGCCGCCAGTTCGAACGGGTCGAGAACGAGGTCGGCGCCGGCGGTGAGGAGCCGTTCGGAGTCCTGGCTGCCGTGGGCGGTGACGGCGACCTTGCCGTGGAACCCATGGTGACTGCCGCAGCCGGGTCGCGAGCAAGCCTGCCAGTGCAGCGAGGGCGAGGATCGTGGCGACGAGCGGGAAGGAGTGCAGGTCCATGAGAGGTCACCTACTCACGACTCGTCCGGCGGGGCGAGGGTCCCGGCCACCGGAAGGTCCGCGCTCCCTCGTGCGGCCCGGGCGCGCAGGGACTTGTCGACGGCGACGACGAGCACCGCGAGCGTGGCGAGGCCGACGATGCGCAACCATGCTTGCGCGTCGATCGGAGCGGTCTGGAAGAGGGTGTTCATGGCGGGCACATAGGTGATGGCGAGCTGCGCGACTGTCTGGGCGAGCACCCCGACGAGGATCCACCGGTTGCCGAAGAACCCGATCCGCCATACCGACGCCGTGAGCGAGCGGCAGCTGAAGAGGTAGAACAGCTCCACCGCCACGACGAGGTTGACGGCCGAGGTTCGTGCCTCGGCGAGGTCGGCACCGATGCCGAGCTCCCACTCGAACAGCCACCACGCGCCGCCCACGATGAGGCCGGACACCAGCAGGATCCGGGTGACGAGCGCGCCGGTCAGCAGCGGCCGCGTGGGATCCCGTGGGGGCCGGGTCATCGTGTCGGGTTCCTTCGGCTCGAACGCCAGCATGAGACCCAGTGCGACGGCGGTGGTCATGTTGATCCACAGGATCTGGGTGGGCAGGATCGGCAGGGTCGTCCCGAAGACGATCGCGGCGAGGATGACCAGGCCCTGCCCGAGGCTGGTGGGAAGCACCCACACGATGAACTTCGTGAGGTTGTCGAAGACGCCGCGGCCCTCCTCCACGGCGGCCTCGATGGTGGCGAAGTCGTCGTCGGTGAGCACCATGTCGGCGGCCTCCTTGGCCACTTCCGTTCCGCCGTGGCCCATGGCCACCCCGATGTCGGCCTGCCGCAGGGCGGGAGCGTCGTTGACGCCGTCGCCCGTCATGGCGACGACGTGGCCACGTTCCTGCAGGGCCCCGACCAACCGGAGCTTCTGTTCGGGGGAGACCCGTGCGAACACCCGGGCCCGGTCGACCGCGTCCGCGAGTTCCTCGGCCGGGATCACGTCGAGATCCTGGCCGGTGAGCACGAGTCCGTCGTCGGCCTCGCCGATCAACCCGAGCTGCCGGGCGATCGCCGCTGCGGTGGCCGCATGGTCGCCGGTGATCATCTTGACCGCGATGCCGGCGACGTGGCACGCACGTACGGCGTCCACGGCGGCCTGCCGGGGCGGGTCGAGCATCGCGTGCAGGCCGGCGAACACCATCTCGCCGGAGACCACCGACAGGTCGAACTCCGCCTCCGCATCGATCGCGCGGACGGCCGTGGCCAGCACACGCAGCCCTTGCCGCGCCAGGTCCTCGGCGGCCCGGTGGACCGAGTCCCGGTCCAGGGGAAGGAGGCTGCCGTCGGAACCCATGCCGTAGCGGCAACGTTCGAGGATCCGCTCGACGGCCCCCTTGGCGAGCACGACCCGCTCACCCGTGCGGGGCTCGGCGTGCAGCGTCGCCATGAACTGGCGTTCGGAACTGAAGGGGATGGTGCCGATGCGGGGATGCCCGGCGCGGACGTCCTCGGGTGCCAGGCCGGCCTTGCCCGCGACGACGAGCATCGCGGCCTCGGTGGGATCACCGACGACGGACCACCGCCCGTCCCGCCGGTCGAGGTGTGCGTCGTTGCATCCGGCACCCGCCACGATCGTCCACCGCAGGGCCTCGTCCGAATCGGGCGCGGCCACGGCGCCGGCGGAATCGTGGACCACGCCCTCGGGCGCGTATCCCGAACCGGTCACGGAATACAGGGAGTGCACCGTCCACAGGTGGCGTACCGTCATCTGGTTCGCGGTGAGTGTTCCGGTCTTGTCCGAACAGATGACGGTCGTGCTGCCGAGCGTCTCGACGGCGGGCAGTCGGCGGATCACCGCCCGGCGCCGGGCCATCCGGGCCACACCGATGGCCATCGTGATGGTGACGACCGCGGGAAGCCCTTCCGGGATGGCGCCGACCGCAAGCGCCACCGCGGCGGTGAACGTTTCCGGCGCGTCCTGACCGCGGACGAGACCGATCGCGAAGGTCGCCGCCGCCAGCACGACGATCGCCACGGTCAGAACCCTGCTGAACGAGGCCAGTTTGGCGGTGAGCGGCGTGGCCAGCACGTCCGCGGCCCCGACGAGGCGATGGATCTCCCCGAGTTCGGTCCGGTCGCCGGTCGCAACGGTGACCCCGGCGCCCGCCCCGGCCGTCACCAACGTGCCCGAGTGCACCATGTTGCGGCGATCCGCCACCGGCGTGGCAGGCGGCAGTACCACCTCGTCCTTGACGACCGGAACGGACTCCCCGGTCAGGGCGGACTCGTCGATCTGCAATTCGGCGACGCGGATCAGGCGCAGGTCTGCGGGAACCTTGTCGCCGGCCTCGAGGACGACGAGATCGCCGGGTACGAGGTCGTCCGACGGCAGGGTCTGCTGGCGTCCACCGCGGATCACGCGTGTCTGTGTGCGCACCATGGACCGGAGTGCGTCGAGCGCCGCTTCGGCCTTGGACTCCTGGACGAAGCCGACGGTGGCGTTGACCAGGACGACCGCGAGGATGACGGCCGAGTCGACGTATTCGTCCAGCCACAGCGTGATCGCCGCTGCGGACAGCAGCACATAGATGAGGGGATTGTGGAACTGGCGCAGAATCCGCCGCAGCACCCCGTGGCCCGAGGCCGCCGGCAGCACGTTGGGCCCGAATCGTTCCAGCCTGCGGGTGGCCTCGTCCGCGTCGAGGCCGCGATGCGGATCGGTCTCGTGCAGGAGGACGACCTCGTGGACCGACAGGTCGTGGTGCGTATTGACGGGCGACGGATCGACGGGCAGGACCATGATGCGACCTCCGGCATCGGTTGCGGGCGCGACGGGGGCAGGAACGGGATCAGTCCGGCACGCGCCGGATGCAGAGCAGTCGGTCGTCGGCTCCGATGGTGGCGGCCTCCGGTGATCCGACGTGCAGCCGCCGGCCGTCACGGACGATCCCGAGCACGATGTCGGTCAGGTGGCGGGGGGATTCGCCGATCTCGGCGGCCTCGACCGCCCGTTCGGTGATGGCGAACCCGGCCTCGGGGGTGAGCAGGTCTTCGACCATCTGCACCACGCCGGGTGTGGCCGTCGCGACGCCCAGCAGCCGCCCGGCGGTTTCGGAGGAGACGACCACGGTGTCGGCCCCGGACCGGCGGAGGACGTGGGTGTTCTCGGACTCGCGAACTGCGGCGACGATCTTTGCAGCGGGCGCGAGTTCGCGGGCGGTGAGGGTGACGAGCACCGCGGTGTCGTCGCGATCGGCGGCAACGACGATCGAGGTGCAGTGCGGAACCCCGGCCAGGCGCAGCACGTCCGATCTCGTGGCCGAGCCCTGCACCGTCACCAGACCCTGTCCGGCGGCGGCCTCGAGTATCAGTGGGTCGGTGTCGACGACCACGATCTCGGAGGGCGGGACGCCGTCCCCGAGCATCGCGTCCACTGCGGCACGGCCCTTGGTGCCGTAACCCACGACGACCGTGTGGTTGCGCGCCCGGCGTCGCCACTGCTGGATACGGAACGCCTGCCGCGAGCTCTCGGTCAGAGCCGAGAGCGTGGTGCCGACCAGGACGATGAGGAAGAAGACCCGTAGCGGAGTGATAATCAGGATGTTGACCAGGCGAGCCTGTTCGGTGATCGGAGCGATGTCGCCGTAGCCGGTGGTCGACAGCGACACCGTCGCGTAGTAGATGCAGTCCAGCAGGGACAGCTCGTCGTCCTGACTGTCGGTGTAGCCGTCGCGGTCCAGGTAGACGACGAGCACCACCAGGGCCAGGGCGATCAGGGCGTAGCCGATCCGGCGGACGATGGCCCGGCCGGGACTGGTCTGCGACTGCGGGACCCGCAGGACGCCCACCAGCGCGAAGCCCGGGCGTTCGGTGAGCACGTCGGCGCCCGTCAACCGAGCACGCCACCTAGCCGGCATCGTGAAACCTGTGCATGCGTGGTCGCGCGATGTTCGATGTGCTCATCCGCCGAGTACCCGGCTCGGAACCCGACCTGCGAACGAATCCTGGTCCACGGTGCCCTCCCTGGTCGTGAAATGCGAACGCCACTCGCCGACCAGACTTCCCGGCACTCCGGGCATCACCCTATCGTGCGGGCGGTCCGGATCGACGGGACTTCGGCCCCTTGGGGAGTCCTAGTGCACGAGGGCGAGCCGGCGCCACGACCACAGCGTCAGGCCCGCCGAGACGGCAGGAACGACGAGGGCGAGCGCGAGTTGCGGACCGGTGACGGAACCGGCCTGCGGTCCCGCCGCCCACAGGCCCGGAGCCGAGAACGGGAACCAGCCGCCCGCTCCGGCCATGACCGCCATCTGGGCGACGACCACCACGGCGATGATCGTCCCGACCGCGGGCAGGTATCCCCGCGCAACGGTGGCGACCCAGGCGCAGGGGAATGCGAGTCCCGCGGTGAGCAGGGCGACGGCGAGGAATCTGCCCACGAGCGCCGGCGTCCCCGGGTCGAGGGGCTCTTCGTCGACGAGCGTTCCCGCCACCACCGCCAGTGCGGCGCCCAGCGCGAGGCTGGTGGCGACCGCCCACGACAGCAGGATCAGCAGCTTTGCGGCGGCGAGGACCGGGCGGGAGACCGGCGCGGCCCACAGACCGGTGATCGTTCCGTCGGTGAACTCGCGGCCGAAGACCCAGCCGATGACCACACCGAATCCGAGAAGCCCGCCCACCGAGACGATGGTGTCGGCTGCGGCGAACAGTCCCGCTCGGCCGCCGTCGCCGACGATGGTCTGCGCCTTACCCGCCATCACCGCGTTGGCACCGTGCACGGACTGCAGGGTCAGCACACACATGGTCACCACCCCCGTCGTGAGAAGGGCGGTGGTGACCCATACGGGGCGTGCCCGCCGGAACTTGGCCCACTCGACCGCCAGCGCGGCCCGGATCTGCTCGGAGGTGGTCATCGTCGCGCCTCGCTGTCGCGGTACACCAGGTCGAAGAACTGCCGCTCGAGATCGATTCCGTCCGGGTCGAGGGAGCCGACGACGCGTCCCTCGTTGACGGCTGTGATGCGGTCGGCCACGCGGGCGACCTCGTCGAGATGGTGGCTGGACACCAGCGTCGCCGCGCCGCGCTCCCGGCTGCGCTGCAGCAGCGTGCGCAGCAGCATGATCCCGGCCGGATCGAGCGCATTGGTCGGCTCGTCCAGGATCAGCACATCCGGGTCCGCGATCAGCGCCGCGGCCAGACCCAGCCGCTGCCGGTTGCCGAGGGAGAGTTTCCGTGCGCTGGTCCGCGCCCACCGGGACAGGACCAGTTCCTCGATCCACCGGTCGGCCGCGGCGGTGGCGCCTGCCGCGGACAGGCCGGCGAGGCGGCCCGCGATGCGCAGGTTCTGCGCGACGGTCAGTTCGGGATAGGCCAGCGGTGTTTCGACCAGGTGCCCGACGCCCGTCCAGTGCCGTGCCGGCATCGTCGACGGCGCCAGGCCCCGCACGCGCACGATTCCGTCGTCGGGCTCGATCATGCCGAGGAACAGGCGCATCAACGTCGTCTTTCCCGCCCCGTTGAGGCCCACGAACGCGTGTACCTCGCCCGCCCGCACCTCGGTGGTGACGCCCTCGAGTACCGGCGCGGAGCCGTAGCGTTTGCACACGTTCCGGCACTCGAGCACGACGTCGCCGACCTCGGTCACGGCACCTCCCGTGACTGCCGTGAGGGACTGGCCTCCGGTGCGAGCTGGTGCAGGGCCGACGCAATCCGGTTGCCGAGAGCCTCGTCGCCGGTTTCTGCCCAGTCCGTCAGCGCCGCCATGAGTGCGCCCATGCAGGCCCCGGCGGCCACTGCGGCCTCGAGTCGTCGTGTCCCCGGTTCGGCGAGCGCGGCGGCGACGGCCTCCTGGGTGCGCAGGGTGTTCTCCCACATCCGCGCGCGCAGCCGGGGGTGTGCCGCGACGATCCGCAGGCGAGTGCGCACGTCCCCGAGATCCGTCTCGGGAATCAGCGCCCAGGCGTCGAGGATCCCCCGGCACGCCCGTTCCAGCGGGCTCCGGTCCGCCGGCTGCGCGGCCACGGCGTCCGCAATGACAGGGTCGTAGGGATCATCAAGCAGAACAGCGTCTTTGGATGGAAAGTACCGGAAGAAGGTCATGTGCGACACCCCGGCGGCGGAGGCGATCCGGTCGACGGTGACGGCGTCGTAGCCGTCCTCGGTGAACAGCTGCACCGCCGTCGCCTGGATGCGCTGCCGGGTCCGCTCGGACTTGGACACCCCATAATGTTAGCCACTAACAGTTCGGGCGATCAAGGGGTGTGCCGCCACTGCCCGGTCCACCCGGCGGGTTCTCACGTAGTCACGACGTCGCGCCTCCGGAACGCGGCCAGCCCTGCCGCCGTGACGAGCGCGGTGAGAACGACGAGAGCGACGAAGGAGCCCGCGGCGAACGGTTCGAGCGGCATCTGCCGGACATGGTTCAGCGGGGAGAGGACGCCGGCGCTGTCGGGCAGGTCGAGGATCGGTCCGAAACTGCCCACCAGGTAGCCGTAGACGACCAGCACCCAGACCAGATCGAAGGCGCGGGGGGCGAGACCGAACAGCGCCGCTCCGATCGCCGCGATGCCGAGGACGGCGGGGGCGTATCCGAGATGCGCCCATACCGATGCGGGCACCCGAGTCGGCTCCCCGGTGGACGCCGCGGCCCCGAGCCCGGTCCCCACGCCGGCGAGTGCGAGGAGTGCCACCACGCCCAGAGCGGTCACGGACAGCCCCGCTGCCATCCATCCGGCACGGCTCGTAGCTGTCGCCAAAACGGGCTCGATCCGGCCCGACTGCTCCTCGCCCCGCAGGCGGCGGACGGACAGGATCGCGAAGCAGGAGGCGAGGAAGGCCGTCGTGTATCCGGTCAGGCCCAGGAAGCCGTCGACGAGATTCGCGGCCGAACCACCCATGAGCGCAAGAATGTCCTCGGGCAGGTTCGCAAAGCTCTCGGCGATCGAGCCGGTCAGGGAGCCGTAGAACGACCCCATCAGCGCCAGGCCCGCGCCCCACCCGGCGATGCTGCCGCGCTGCTGCCGTAGCGCCAGGGCGAACGGGTTCGCCAGCGTCGGTGCCGCCTCGGCCCGGCCCGGCCGTGGCGGCACCAGTCCGGCCCCGAGGTCGCGACGGTCCACGACACGGTACGCGGCCGCCGCGGCGGCCGCCGCGAACCCCAACGACAGGGCCAGCGGGCCCCATCGCGGATCGACGAATGCTCGCGTCTGCTGCGACCAGGCGATGGGGGACAGCCAGGACACCGCGCTGCCGTGCCGCTCCAGGACGTCGCCGACGCCCCGCACGACGAAGGCCGTTCCCAGCGCCGCTGCGGCCAGTCCTGTGGCGGTGCGCCCGTGTTCGCACACCTGGCACACCAGGGCGGTGAGCGCGGCGAAGAACAGCCCCAGCGCCGCGAACCCGGCCGTGAACAGCACCGCCCCGCCGGCGTCCACCCCGGCGGCCGTCATTGCCGCGCTGCCCGCCACGACGAGGGCGGCGTTCGCGACGACTGCGGTCGCCAGGGCCGCGGTCAGCGGGGCGCGCCGGCCCACCGCGCCGGCCAGGACGAGTTCGGTGCGACCGTTCTCCTCCTCGCCCCGTGTGTGCCGGACGACGAGGAGAATGTTCATGAACGCGGCGGCGACCAGCAGGTACAGCCCGTACTGGTTCGCGACGAACGCCTCGAGCGTGGGGTCGTCCATGCCGTAGCCGGGACCCGACATCATCACCCCTGCCGGGTTGTCGGCGAAACCGGCCACGCCGCGGAGGTCCTCGGCGACCGGGTACGCCAGCTGCAGGGCGGCGACGAAGTACGCCGCCAGGGCCGAGATGCCGATCACCCACAGCGGCAGCTTGATTCGATCCCGGCGCAGGTCGAAGCGGACGAGGGACGCGGTCCCGGTGAAGGTGTTCATCGCACGCCGCCCACGCCGGCGATCTGTCGATCGCTGCCGTAGTGGCGCAGGAACAGCTCCTCGAGCGACGGCGGTGCGCTCTCGAGGCTGCGGACGCCGTACTCCGCGAGCCGGCGGACCACCTCGTCGAGGTGAGCGTTGTCGACCTCGAACACGGTGTGCCCGTGCTCGTTTCGCAGCGCGTGCACGCCCTCGGCCTGCGCCAGGCCGGACGTGTCGAGGTCGGTGCGGACCGTGATCGTCGACCGGGTGAGATGCCGCAGCTGGGCCAGCGATCCGGATTCCACGGTACGTCCGTCCCGGATGATGGTCACGGTGTCGCAGAGCTTTTCCACCTCGGCGAGGATGTGACTCGACAGCAACACCGACGAGCCGCGCTGCTTCGCTTCGGCAACACAGTCCTGAAACACCCGTTCCATCAACGGGTCGAGGCCGGACGTCGGTTCGTCGAGGACGAGGAGCTCCACGTCCGAGGCGAGTGCCGAGATCAGCGCCACCTTCTGGCGGTTGCCCTTGGAATAGGCGCGGCATTTCTTGCGAGGGTCGAGTTCGAAGCGTTCGACCAGCTCGGTGCGGCGCGCACGGTCGGCCCCTCCCCGCAGGCGGCACAGGAAGTCGATGGCCTCGCCGCCGGTGAGCGACGGCCACAGGTCGATGTCGCCCGGGACGTACGCGAGGTGCCGGTGCACTTCGACGGCGTCGCGCCACGGATCGAACCCGAGCACGGATGCGGAGCCGCCGTCGGCGCGCAGAAGCCCGAGCAGGATCCGGATGGTCGTGGACTTGCCGGCACCGTTGGGGCCGAGGAAGCCGGCCACTTCACCGCGGCCGACGTGCAGGCTGAGACCGTCCAGCGCGGTCGTGGCGCCGAACGTCTTGGTGAGGTCGTGGACCTCGACGATCGTGTTCATGATTGTGTCCTGGGGTAGGCGGGTTCCGGATCAGGAAGGGGGAGCGGCGGATTCGCCGCCCCCGGCGCCCGCCGGCGGGTCCGGGACGTACATCAGGTAGTCGTCGAGCAGCTTGCGGCTGGTGAGCAGACCCTCGGAATACAGCTCGAGGGCCGGTGCGGTGACGGTCTCGGTCAGGTGCCGGAAGAACCCGGTGAAGTCCCCGCCCCGCAGGAGTTCCGGGTGCAGGGTCATCTGCAGCAGCATCGACCCCACGCTCATGCCGGTGAGCAGGCGGGCCCGGGCGCGGTTGTCCCGGGAGGGCCGGATCAGCCCGTTGCGTTCGCCCTCTGCGAGGTAGTCGACCACGTCGTCGACCAGGTGATCGAAGAACTCCGCCGCGCTTTCGCCGCCGGCCTGGAAGGTGCGGGCGACGTAGACGGCGAGCGGGGCGTACTGCTCGGCCCGCCCGAGTTGCGCCAGCCACGGACCGGAGTCGCCGGTGGCGAGGGTCGTCCGCTTGGAATCGCGGATCTGTCCCAGGACCCACTCGTCGCACGCACGTCGCAGGTCCTTCTTGGACCCGAAATGGTGCACGATCAACGCCCCGCTCACCCCCGCGTCCGCGGCGATGGTCCGCAGGCTCGCGTCGAAGCCGTCGCGAGCGAAACGGAGGATTGCGGCCTCCCGGATGCGCGCCGCGGACGTGAGGTCCCGGCGATCGGCTGCCGAGAGGCGACCCGGCGTTGAACGCATGGTCAGTATATTAACCGCGTGTTCAATCGTCGGCAAGAGCCGGGAGGAGGCCCGCCCCGAGGCGCCTACGGCGGACCCTTCACGCGGGCGTTGTCGAGCATGCGCATCACCCTCGTCGCGCTCACCCCGTGCACGAGGACGGAGAGGACGACGGTGAAGGCGACGGCGGCCCACAGCTCCTGCTCCTGCGCGATGTCGAGCTCCGCCGCCGCGTACGCGAGGTAGTAGACGGAGCCGATCCCGCGCACGCCGAAGAAGGCCGTGACGCGGCGTTCGCGGACATCCATCTCGTCACAGCCCAGGAGCGAGACCCAGCCGACCACCGGCCGGATCACGAGGACCAGGGCGGCGCCGACGAGAACCGACCCCCACGACAACTCGGCGAGCAGGCCGGTGGTGAGGCCCGCCCCCAGCAGGAGCAGGACCGCCAGCGTGAGGACGTGCTCGAGCTGCTCGATCAGGCTGTGCATCTCGGCGTGGTACTCGTGTGCGCGTTCGATGCGCCGCATGGCCACGGCACACACGAACACGGCCAGGAAGCCGTAGCCGCCGACCAGTTCGGCGATTCCGTACACTGCGAACGTGGCGGCGAGCGCGACGATCGGTTCGCCCCGGTCGGCCAGCCGGACGTGCTCGACGGGGAAGTGGAACACCGCCCGCCCGACGAGATGGCCCGCCAGTCCTCCCACCACGGCGCCCAGGACGATCTTGCCGAGCAGCTCCCACAGCACCCAGGAGACGATCCAGTCCTCGATCGGTCCCTTCGTGAACAGGAACAGCGCGAGGTAGACGAACGGGAACGCCAGCGCATCGTTGAGGCCGGCCTCGGAGGTGAGCGCGAACCGCACTTCGTCGTCTTCGCGGTGGGAACCCTCCCCGGACGTGGGGCCCTCGACCTGCACGTCGGACGCCAGCACGGGATCGGTGGGAGCCAGGGCGGCCCCGAGCAGTACCGCGGCCGCGGGGGTGAGGGCCGCGGCCCACCAGCCCAGCACCGCGACGGCCACGATGCCGATGGGCATCGCGATCAGCAGCAGCCGCCGGGTGGACTTCCACGACCGCCACCCGAGGGGACGGTCGATCGCGAGGCCCACGCCCATGAGCGCGACGATCACGCAGACCTCGCTGAGGTACTCCGCCACGGCCGGGTGCCCGCCGGGAGTGAGGGCTTCGGCGTTGTCGAACAACAGCCCCAGCACCGCGCCGGCCACCAGCACGATCATGGGTGCCGAGATCGCCCGGTTGTGGAACAGCCGCGGCACGGTGACGGCGAGAAGCAGCGCGAGCCCGGCGGAAACGTAGATGATCGCGGTGTCCAGTGCCGTGGCCTTCGTTCGCTGCGACGTGGTCGGCGCAAGGATGCCCAGGCGACCGTCGTCCGAAACGCGCGCCCCCGCGCCACCCGGTTCCGGTCAGATGTCGAAGAACACGGTCTCGATCCCGCCTTCCGGGGTGTCCTGCAGACGCACGTCGAAGGTGTAGACCACCTTGCCGTCGCGTTCGGAGCGCTTCGCGATCAGCGTGTCGCGGCGGACCTCCCACTCGATCCCGTCGAGTACGGGGTCGGCGGCGTTGGCGTCGGCCTCGTCGTCGAAGTAGACCCGGGTGTGCAGGCCGATGTTGATGCCCCGTGCGAACAGCACCATGAGGATGTGCGGGGCCTGGAACCCGCCGACGTTCGCCGGCACCGGTCCCGGTTTGATCGTCTCGAAGGTGTAGACGCCGGTGTCGAAGTCGCCGCCCGTGCGGCCCCAGCCGCGGAAGGTCGGATCGATCGCCCTGTCCTGGGCGTGTCCGTCCTGGGTGTCGCCGGGGTGGGCGTACCTGCCCGCGGCGTTGGCCTGCCAGATCTCGATCAGCACGTCGCGCACGGGCGTGCCGGTGCCGTCGAAGACGCGGCCCTCGAGGGTGATGTGCTCGCCCTTCGTCTCCGGGGCGGTCAGCACGTTGCCGAAGTTGTTGTCGAAGATGTCGAACCCGGCCTGCTGCGGTGCGAGCCCGATGTGGACGTACGGGCCGCCGGTCTGCGAGGGGGTCTCCGGGCGGCGCTCGATCATGCTGTGCGGGGAAAGGCTCATCGGGGGGCTCTGGGGAGGTTGGCGTTGTCGAAGAAGGTGGCGCGGCGGCCGCGCAGGGTGAGGTCGAAGCGGTAGGTACGCGCGTCGAAGGGGGCGTTGTTGGCGGGATCCTCCTGCGCGATCAGGCTGCGCAGCTGGTCCAGCGTCGGGATGGTCTTCGCGATGGGGCAGCGCTCGATGAGCGGGTCGCCCTCGAAGTACATCTGGGTGATCAAGCGCTGCGCCCAGCCGGTGCCGTGGATCGAGAAGTGGATGTGGGCGGGCCGCCAGGCGTTGGTGCTGTTGGCCCACGGGTACGGCCCGGGCTTGATGGTGCGGAAGAAGTAGTAGCCGTTGTCGTCGGTGATCATGCGGCCGCAACCGCCGAAGTTCGGGTCGATCGGCGCGAGGTAGCGGTCCTTCTTGTGGCGGTAGCGTCCGCCGGCGTTGGCCTGCCACGCCTCGACCAGGGCGCCCTTCACCGGGTTGCCGAACTCGTCGCGGACGTAGCCGTGCACGATCAGGCGCTCGCCGATCGGCAGGCCGTCCTTGGCGAAGTTGAGGATGAGGTCGTTGTCCTTCTCGCCCAGCTCGCGACGGTCGAAGACCGGCCCGGTCGTCTCCGAGAGCGTGTTGCGCGGCGCGATCAGGGCATTGCGCGGGGAGCGCAGCACCGACGTGCGGTATCCGGGGGTGAGGGCGGGCGGGTGCTGAGTGTGGTCGCGTTCGACGAATTTGCCGGACGCGGCGCCGGGGGCGGCGATGATCATGAGGCGGTACTCCTGGGGACTGTCGCACTGCGACGGACTGGATGTGATCCACGTTATGGGTGAGCATGAGTCATGTAAATTGACGGTTTCGGCCGAATTTCATAACCTGCAGTGATGGAACGCGGTTTCGTGCCCCCGGTCGACCGGGCGTCGCGGCTCCTGGATCGCATCCGGTTGCGCCACCTCACGTGCTTCGTCGCCGTCGCCCAGGAGGGCAACCTCGGCCGGGCCGCCGGCCGGCTGCATCTGAGCCAGCCGGCGGTCACCAAGACCCTCAACGAACTCGAATCCCTGGCCGGCCTGCGCCTGGTGGACCGCGGGCGGCACGGCGCCCGGCTCACCCCCGCCGGCGAGGAGTTCCTGGGCCACGCCGTCGAGGTCACCGACGCGTTGGCGTCCGCCGCCCGCGCCCTCTCCGGGACCGGGCAGCCGGCCGTCGCCCCCGTGCGGGTCGGCGCCCTGCCCACCGTCGCGAGCACCCTGCTGCCCGGTGCGGTCACCCGGCTGCGGGACCGGCGTCCGCACGTGGGCGTGCAGATCCGCACGGCCCCGAACACCGCACTTCTGGGCGCGGTGCGCGCCGGCGAGCTCGACTTCGTCCTCGGCCGGATGGCCGACCCGGAGACCATGCAAGGGCTCTCGTTCGAACTGCTGTACGCCGAGTCGCTGGCCCTGATCGTGCGCCCGGGGCATCCGCTGGCCGGGGGTCCGGTATCGGTGCCGGCGGTGCTGAACCACCCCCTCGTCGTCGCCACCGCCGGAACCGTGCCGCGGCACCACACCGAGGGCTTCCTCGCCCGGCACGGCCTGCGGCTGCCGTCCGGCAGCGTCGAGACCCTCGACGTCTCGGTCGCGCGCGGGCTGGTGCGCGCCGGCGACGCGGTGTGGCTGACACCCGAGCGAGTGCCGCAGGACGACCTCGACGACGGCACGCTCGTGCGGCTGCCGGTACCGACCCCGGGCACCGCCGAACCCGTCGGACTGCTGCGCCGCAGCAGCGCGGACACCCCCGTCGTCGCGGACGAGCTCATCGGGATCCTGCGCGAACTGGCCGTCGGGTGATCATGGCAGGATCTCCCGCATGGCTGAACAGACTTCCGACACGCCGACGACCGAACTGTGGGTCGAGCGCACCGGCACCCGCCGCTACACGGGCCGCAGCTCCCGAGGTGCCGAGGTCCTGATCGGGTCGGAGACCGTCGAGGGTGTCTTCACCCCCGGCGAGCTGTTGAAGATCGCGCTGGCGGCCTGTTCGGGGATGAGCTCGGACTTCCCGCTGTCGCGCCGGCTCGGCGACACCTACGACGTCACGATCCGTGTCTCCGGCGCCGCGGACCGGGAGAACGAGGTGTACCCGCACCTCGTCGAGGAGATGGCGCTGGACCTGAGCGAACTCGACGAGGAGGCGCAGCAGCGCCTCGTCGCGCTCGTCGAGCGATCCGTCGACAAGGTGTGCACCGTCGGCCGTACGCTCGAGGCCGGCACCGAGGTGACGCTGAAGATCGTTCCGGACGCGTGAGCGGTGGATCTCGGCAGGGAGGGCGGATGATTCGTACAGCGGCCGGACTCGCGCTCGCCGTGGGGTTCCTGGCGGGCGGGGCTCCGGCGACGGCCGCGCCCGCTCCGGCGGACTGCGCGCCGTGGCGGGTGGATGTCGTCGCGTCCGGGCTCGGCGTGCTCGAGAATCTCGCGTTCGACGGTCGCGGCCGGCTGCTGGCCTCGGCGTCCACCCCGGCCGGCGGCGGGTCGCTGCTGGCGCTCACGCCCGAGGGACGGGCCGACGCCGTGGTGGCCGAGGTCCCGGCGCCCGGCGGCATCGTCGTCGACGACGGCACGGCGTACTTCACGACCGGCAACGGCACCGTCTCCGGACTGCTCGGCCGCACCGACGGCACCCTGGAGGCCGTCGACCTCGACACCGGGACGCGGCGCACCGTCGCGTCGGGTCTGACCATGCCCAACGGTCTCGTCCGCCTGCCCGACGGGGACTTCCTCGTCAGCCGGAACCTGGGCAGCCCCCCGGGCCTGACGCGCGTCCCGGTCGAGGGTGGGGCCCCGGAAACGATCCGCACCGACCTCGGCTCCGTCAACGGACTCGCGGTCGACGGCGAAACCGTTTATGCGGCTACGACTTTCGATCCGACTACCCGAATTCACGCGTTGAACGCCGGCGACCTCACCGGTCCGGTCCGGACCCTGGACCCGTCCGGGCCCGGGCCCCTCGAGACCGCCGACGATCTCGACGTCGGACCCGACGGCGCGTTGTACGTCCCGCTCAACGTCGCCGGGAAGATCCTGCGGGTCGACCCGGTCACCGGCACCGGCTGCACGGTCGCCACGGGGGTGCCCTTCGTCTCCGCGGTCGCGTTCGGCGAGGGCCCCGGCTGGGACCCGGACGTCCTCTACACCACCGGCTTCGACGGCGCCGTCCACGCCGTCCGTCCGGTCCGCAGTTCGGGGGAGCAGCCATGACGCAGTCGCCGCCGGACGCCGTCCGGCTCACCGCCTGGGTGCACGGGCGCGTGCAGGGTGTGGGGTTCCGCTGGTGGACGCGGTCGCGAGCCCTCGAACTCGGCCTCGCCGGTCACGCCACCAACCATCCCGACGGGCGCGTGCTCGTCATCGCCGAGGGCCCCCGCGACGCCCTCGAACGACTCCTCGCCGCGCTGCGCTCGGGCGAGACCCCGGGAGAGGTGCGGCTCGTGGTGGAGAGCTGGGAGCCGACGCGCGGTGACCTGACCGGCTTCGTCGAGCGGTGACGGCCCGCCGGTAAGGTTTTCGCACATGTATTTGAAGGGTCTGACGCTCAAGGGCTTCAAGTCTTTCGCGTCCGCGACGACTCTGCGGTTCGAACCGGGCATCACGTGTGTCGTGGGGCCGAACGGTTCCGGCAAGTCCAACGTCGTCGACGCCCTCACCTGGGTGATGGGGGAGCAGGGCGCCAAGGCGCTGCGCGGCGGCAAGATGCAGGACGTCATCTTCGCCGGGACCGCCGGCCGGCAACCCCTCGGCCGTGCCGAGGTCACCCTCACCATCGACAACTCGGACGGCGCGCTACCCATCGAATACTCCGAGGTGTCCATCACCCGGCGGATGTTCCGCGACGGGGCCGGCGAATACGAGATCAACGGGAACTCGTGCCGGCTGATGGACGTGCAGGAACTGCTGTCCGACTCCGGCATCGGCCGCGAGATGCACGTCATCGTCGGTCAGGGCCGCCTCTCCGCCATCCTCGAGTCCCGGCCGGAGGACCGCCGCGCATTCATCGAGGAAGCCGCCGGAGTCCTCAAGCACCGCAAGCGCAAGGAGAAGGCGGTCCGCAAGCTCGACGCGATGCAGGCCAACCTCGCGCGCCTGACCGACCTCACCGCCGAGCTGCGCCGGCAGCTCAAGCCGCTCGGCCGCCAGGCCGAGGTGGCGCGCCGCGCCCAGACCATCCAGGCGGACCTGCGCGACGCCCGGCTGCGGCTCGCCGCCGACGACCTCGTGACCCGGCGCTCCGAGTTCGCCGACCAGGACGAGCAGGAACGCGTCCTGCGCGAGCGACTCGACCACGTCTCCGCCGAGCTCGACGACGCCAACGCCGAACTCGCACGCCACGAGGAGGCGGTCGCGCGACTCACTCCCGGCGCCGAGGCCGCGTCACAGACCTGGTTCCGGCTCTCCGCGCTCGCCGAACGTCTCGGCGCCACCGTGCGCATCGCCCAGGAACGCGCCCGCCACCTCGACACCGCCCCGGCGGTCCGCGACGGCCAGGATCCGGACGAGATGGAGGCCCGCGCCGACCGCATCGCCGAAGAGGAGGCCGAACTCCTCGAGGCCGTCGAGGTTGCCCACGGCACCCTCGAGGCCGCGAAGGAGCAGCTCGCCGTCCAGGAGGAGGCCGCCGCGGCCGCCGAGCGGGCGCACCTGGCCGCAGTGCGGGCCGTCGCCGACCGGCGGGAGGGACTCGCGCGCCTGGCCGGACAGGTCGACACCGTGCGCACCCGCGCCGAGTCCATCGACGCGGAGGTGGCCCGGCTGACCGTCGCCATCGAAGAGGCCCGGCTGCGCGGTGTCGCCGCCCAGGCCGAGTTCGAGACGGCCCAGGCCCGCATCGACGACCTCGACGCCGGCGAGATCGACGCCGACGCACAGCACGAACGCGCCCTCGAGGCGCTGCGACTCGCCGACGCCCGCCTGAAGGAACTGCAGGACGCCGAGCGCGCGGCCGGCAAGGAGGTCGCCTCCCTCGGGGCGCGCATCGAGGCGCTGGCGATGGGTCTCGAACGCAAGGACGGCGCCGCCTGGCTTCTCGAGCACCGCCCCGACCTGGGATTGTCGGGTCCCCTCGCGGAACGCGTCCGGGTCGAGGCCGGCTACGAGGTCGCCGTCGCAGCGGCGATGGGCCCGGCCGCGGACGCGCTGGCCGCAGATTCGGTCCCGGCGGCCGCCGCGGCCGTCGCCGCGCTGGTGGACGCCGACCGGGGCCGGGTCGCGTTCGTCGCCGGGGGCACCACCGCGCCGGCCGAGCCGGCGAGCCTGCCCGACGGGACGCGCTGGGTGCGGGACGTGATCGACTGCCCGCCGGAACTGCGCGGCGGACTCGACGCGCTGCTGGCGCGCACCGTCGTCGTGGACGACCTGCGCTCCGCGATCGAACTGTGCCACGTGCGCCCCGAACTGCGGGCAGTGACCCGGAGCGGTGACCTCGCCGGCTCGGGCTGGGTCGTCGGTGGATCCGGGCGCGCGCCGAGCACCCTCGAGGTCCAGGCCGCGATCGACGCGTCCCGCGCCGACCTCGACCGCGCGGTCCGGCGCTCCGAGGAACTCTCGGCGGCTCTCGCCGGCGCCCTGGCCGAACAGGCGGCCCGCGCCGAGGTGGCCGAACAGACCCTCGCGGCCCTCAACGAATCCGACGCCGCGATGTCCGCGGTGTACGAGCAGCTCGGCCGGCTCGGGCAGGCCGCGCGCGCCGCCCACGCCGAGTCCGAGCGCCTCGCGGCGCAGCGCACCAACGCCGAGACGGAGCGTGACACGGCCCGCCGCGAGGTCGTCGAGCTCGAGGAGCGGCTGCGACTGGCCGAACAGGAACAGAGCGACGCGGGCGCCGATCCGGGCACCGACTCGACGGCAGTCGACCGAGAGGTCGCCGCCGCTGCCCTCGCCGAGGTCCGGGCCGTCGAGATGGAGGCGAGGCTCGCGGCCCGCACCGCGGAGGAGCGCGCCCAGGCGCTGCGCGGCAAGGCGGACTCGCTGCGCCGCGCAGCCCAGGCCGAGCGCGAGGCGCGGGCCCGGGCCGAACGGGCACAGCGCGCCCGCAAGCAGGCCGCGGCCGTCGCCGCGGCCGTGGCCGAGTCCGGCGCCCGGGTCGCGGCCCACCTGGACGAGGTGGTCGCCGCGGCCTCCGCCCACCGGGACGAGCTGACCCGTCAGCGCGCCGAGCGGGCCGAACAGCTCGACAAGGTCAAGGAGCGGGTGCGCGACCTCTCCGCGCAGCGGGCCCAGCTCACCGACGCGGTGCACCGGGACGAGGTCGCCCGCGCGCAGGCCGCGCTGCGGATCGAACAGCTCGAGCAGGCCGTCGTCGAGCAGTACGCCATCGCGCCCGACGATCTGGTCGCCGAGTACGGCCCCGAGGTGCCGCTGCCACCGTCCGACCTCGAGATCGCCGAGTTCGAACAGGCGCGGGAACGCGGAGAACAGGTCGTCGCGCCGCAGCCGCAGCCGTACGACCGCGCCACCCAGGAGCGGCGCGCCAAGCGCGCGGAGAAGGACCTGACGACCCTCGGCAAGGTCAACCCGCTGGCGCTCGAGGAGTTCGCCGCGCTCGAGGAGAGGTACAACTTCCTCGCCACGCAGCTCGAGGACGTCAAGAACGCCCGCAAGGACCTGCTCGGCGTGGTCGCCGACGTCGACGCCCGCATCCTGCAGGTGTTCACCGAGGCGTACGCGGACGTCGAGCGCGAGTTCGAGCAGGTGTTCGCCAAGCTCTTCCCCGGCGGCGAAGGCCGCCTCGTGCTGACCGATCCGTCGGACATGCTCACCACCGGCATCGAGGTCGAGGCCCGGCCGCCGGGCAAGAAGGTCAAGCGGCTGTCGCTGCTCTCCGGCGGTGAGAAGTCGCTGACGGCGGTGGCCATGCTCGTCGCCATCTTCCGGGCCCGGCCGTCCCCGTTCTACGTCATGGACGAGGTGGAGGCCGCTCTCGACGACACCAACCTGCGCCGGCTCATCGGGCTGTTCGAGCAGCTTCGGGAGAAGTCCCAGCTCATCGTCATCACCCACCAGAAGCCGACGATGGAGATCGCCGACGCCCTGTACGGGGTCAGCATGCGCGGCGACGGCATCACCCGCGTCATCTCGCAGCGGATGCGTGGTCAGGATCTTTCTCGCCCAGAGCTGAGCGCGGCCGTTGCGCCTGACAGTATGGGGGCGTGAGTACCGGAGCCTGGATAGCCATCGCGGCGGCACTTGCCGTCCTCCTCGTCGCGCTCGTCGTCGGCCTGACCCTGTACCGGAGACGGCGGGTGTCGCTGACGGCCGAGCAGACGCCGCAGCTCGGCACCGCCGAGCAGAAGGATCGTTCCGGCGGTTACAAGGCCGCGGGCGGCTTCAGCTTCACCCAGGGGGCGACCGCGACCGCGCCGCCCCAGCCGGTCGAGCGGCCGGTTCCGAGACCGCCGGTGGTCCCGGAACCGCCCGCGTCCCCCAAACCGCCGGTCGCTCCGGAATCGACGGTGGTGCCGGAACCGAAGGTCGTGTCACTGCCCCAGGAGGTGTCGGAGGCTCCGGCGCCGACGGTCGAACCCCGGGTGGAGCCCGAGCGGGCCCCGGAGGCCGGCGCCGCCCCCACCGTGGAACCGGCCCCCAGGGTCGAGCCCGTCCCGGGCGTCGAGCCGGAGACCGCCCCGGCGCCGTCCGAGGTCGTCCCGCCGGTCGAGGAAGTTGCGCCGGTCGAGGAAGTTGCGCCGGTCGAGGTCGTCCCGCCGGTCGAGGAAGCTCCGCCGGCACCCGCCGTCGAACCCGAGGTGGCCCCGCCGCCGACCGTCGAGCCCGAGGTTGCGGCGGTCCCGCTCGTTCCCCCGATCGAGGAGATCGCCCCGACCGAGGGCCGGCTGGACCGGTTGCGCGGCCGACTTGCCCGGTCGCAGTCGGCGGTGGGCAAGAGCCTGCTCGGCCTGCTCGGCGGCGGCGACCTCGACGAGGACTCGTGGGAGGAGATCGAGGACACCCTGCTGATCGCCGACCTCGGTGCCGCCACCACCACTCAGATCGTCGAGCGGCTGCGGGTGCAGATGGCCGCCCGCAGTGTGCGCACCGAGGCCGAGGCCAGGGCCGTCCTGCGGGACGTGCTGGTCGAGGCGCTGCACCCGGAGCTGGACCGGTCGATCAGGGCGCTGCCGCACCAGGATCACCCGGCGGTGCTGCTCGTCGTCGGGGTCAACGGCACCGGTAAGACCACCACCACCGGCAAGCTCGCCCGGGTCCTCGTCGCCGACGGCCGCCGCGTCCTGCTGGGCGCTGCCGACACCTTCCGTGCGGCCGCCGCCGACCAGTTGCAGACGTGGGCCGAGCGGGTCGGCGCCGAGGTCGTGCGCGGCAAGGAGGGAGGCGACCCGGCCGCGATCGCCTTCGACGCCGTCGCCAGGGGCACCGATCAGGGTGTGGACGCCGTGCTCATCGACACCGCCGGCCGGCTGCACACCAAGACCGGTCTGATGGACGAGCTCGGCAAGGTCAAGCGGGTCGTGGAGAAGAAGGCCGCGGTCGACGAGGTGCTGCTCGTGCTCGACGCGACGATCGGGCAGAACGGCCTGATGCAGGCGCGCGTGTTCGCCGAGGTCGTGGACATCACCGGCGTGGTGCTGACCAAGCTCGACGGCACGGCCAAGGGCGGGATCGTCTTCCAGGTCCAGCACGAGCTCGGGGTCCCCGTGAAACTCGTCGGTCTCGGTGAGGGCGCGGACGACCTCGCGCCGTTCGAGCCGGGCGCATTCGTCGACGCCCTGCTGGGCTGATCCACCGCACCACCGCCAGCTCACCACCGGCCACCCGGCCTCCGACCGGGTGGCCGGTTTTGGTCACGGAAAGGTCACAAATCGTCACTCGGTTCCCATCTGCCACTCCGGTTCGGTAGAAACAGGTGCCGGACGGATCCCGCGGGGCGGGTGGCGACGGGGAAGCAGCGACGAGAGGCTCCTGCGGGAGCTCGCCGCGCTGGCCACCCGGCCCCGCCGGGTCCGTCCCGGCTCGGGTCGCGATCCGTCCCGATCCACCCCCTCCCGGCTCGCGGGAGCACCGCCGCGAAACGCCGTGCGAGGGACCCGGTTCGGCCGCCGGCGCCGGTGGATGCGCCGCGAAACAGGAACGAAACACATGTCCGATTTGCGTTCACTCCGCCGAAACAGCGCGGCGCTCCGGCCGAAACATCACCACAGCATTCTTCTCTCGACGACGCGCTGACCGGCGCGGCCAACAGGGAGGTTGCAGTGGAGGAAGTGGTGAACACCGGCGACGCGGCATGGATGCTGATATCGGCGTCCCTGGTGCTGTTGATGACGCCCGGTCTGGCGTTCTTCTACGGCGGCATGTCGCGCACCAAGGCCGTCCTGAACATGATGATGATGTCCTTCGGGGCAATGGCGGTCATCGCGGTGATCTACGTGCTGTGGGGCTGGTCGATGTCCTACGGCACCGAGGACATCGGGGGCATCTTCGCCAACCCGTTCCAGATGTTCGGTCTGCAGGGTGCCATCTACGACGACGCCGGTGAGTTCCTGCCCGGCCTCGGCGACTACCCGCAGATCATCGACATCGGCTTCCAGGTCACGTTCGCGGTCATCACCACCGCTCTCATCAGCGGTGCCCTCTCCGAACGCGTGAAGTTCGGCACCTGGCTGGCCTTCTCCGGAATCTGGGTCACCCTCGCGTACTTCCCCCTCGCCCACATGGTGTGGGGCGGCGGCCTGCTCTCCGGCTCCGCGGACGGCCTCGCCGCCAAGATCTTCGGCACCTCCGACGACGGAGAAGGCGGGCTCGTCGCGACCGTGGCGCCCATCGACTTCGCCGGCGGCACCGTCGTGCACATCAACGCCGGCATTGCCGCGCTCGTCCTGGCGCTGATCATCGGCAAGCGCGCGGGCTTCGGCCGCACCGCCTTCCGTCCGCACAACCTGCCGTTCGTCATGCTCGGTGCCGCCCTGCTGTGGTTCGGCTGGTTCGGCTTCAACGCCGGTTCCGCGTTCGCCGCCGACGGTGTGGCCGGCCTGGCCTGGGTCAACACCACCACCGCCGCGGCCGCCGCGATCCTCGGCTGGCTCCTCACCGAGCGCATCCGCGACGGCAAGGGCACCAGCCTCGGTGCCGCCTCGGGTGCCGTCGCCGGCCTCGTCGCCATCACTCCGGCCGCCGGTGCGCTCAGCCCGGTCGGTTCGATCGTGCTCGGCGCGATCGCCGGCGTCCTGTCCGCCCTGGCGGTCGGCCTGAAATACAAGTTCGGCTACGACGACTCGCTCGACGTCGTCGGCGTGCACCTCGTCGCGGGCCTGTGGGGCACCATCGCGATCGGGTTCCTCGGCACCGAGACGGGCCTGTTCTACGGCGGCGACTACAAGCAGCTCGTGATCCAGATCGTCATCGCAGTCTTCGCCCTGGTCTACACCGGCATCATCACCGCGATCGTCGCCTTCGCGCTCAAGCCGCTCGGCTGGCGGGTGTCGGAGGAGGAAGAGGCACGCGGCATCGACGAGGCCGAGCATGCGGAGTCGGCATACGACTTCGCCGCCGCCCTCAAGTGATAAGAAGACATCAGGGCACTGGAGACTGGGAAGGGATGAGGATATGAAGCTGATCACGGCAATTGTCAAGCCGTTCACCCTCGAGGACGTCAAGGCAGGCCTCGAGCAGGCGGGTGTGCTTGGCATGACCGTCAGCGAGGTGCAGGGATACGGTCGCCAGAAGGGCCACACCGAGGTCTACCGCGGAGCCGAGTACTCCGTCGACTTCGTTCCCAAGGTCCGCGTCGAGGTCGTCGTCGACGACGCCGCCGTCGACAAGGTGGTCGAGACCATCGTCGAGGCCTCCCGCACCGGCAAGATCGGCGACGGCAAGGTGTGGGTCACCCCGGTCGAAACGGTCGTCCGAGTGCGCACCGGTGAACGAGGCGCCGATGCACTCTGACCCGAAGGGGTCCGGAACTCGCGGCCCTGGTCCCGCTGCCTCCGCGGCGGGATCGGGGCCGCCGGTGTCTCCGGGGCCGGCCGGATCCGGCACCGCCGCCACCGACCTCGCCCGGGCTCGTACCCAGTTGCTCGCCGGCGGCACCCGCAACCGCCGGCTCGACGCCCCCGCCCTCCGCCACGCCCTCGTCGATCTCCACGAGTTCTGGCTCGTCACCAAGGGAACCGAACTCGGAATCAAGCCCGACTGCGGCTTCGCCATCGTCGCCGTCGGCGGCCTCGGCCGCCGCGAGATGCTCCCCTACTCCGACCTGGATCTGGTCCTGCTGCACGACGACATGGACCCCGCTGTCGTGTCCCGGGTCGCCGACCGGCTCTGGTATCCGCTGTGGGACGCGCACATCAAGCTCGACCACAGCGTCCGGACCGTCCCGCAGGCCCTGCAGGTCGCCGCGTCCGACCTGACCGCCGCGCTCGGCCTGCTCGAAGCCCGGCACATCGCCGGCGACCTCGAATTGAGCAATCTGCTGATCGGCGGCGTGCGGCGGCAGTGGCGCACCGGCATCCGCAGCCGGTTCGAGGAGCTCATCGCCCTGACCGAGGCCCGGTGGGAACGCAGCGGGCAGATCGCGCACCGGGCCGAACCCGACCTCAAGAGCGGCCGCGGCGGGCTGCGGGACGTGCAACTGCTCAACGCACTGTCCGTCGCGCAGCTCACCGACGGCATGCCCGGGCTCGGGCCCGACGTTCCCGGCGGCGGGCTCGCGGCCGCGCACCGCCGCCTGCTGGACGTTCGCACCGAGCTGCACCGCGTCGCCGGCCGGGCCCGCGACCAGCTGCGCGCCCAGGATGCCGACGAGATCGGCGCCGCCCTGCGCATCGGGGACCGGTTCGACCTGGCCCGCGTGCTGACCGAGGCGGCCCGGACCGTGAGCTACTCGGTGGAGGTCGGGGTACGCACGGCAGGAAACTCGCTGCCCCGCAAGGGCCTGTCCCGGCTGCGCCGCGTCCCCGTCCGGCGCCCGCTCGACGAGGGTGTGGTGGAACACGGCGGCGAAGTGACGCTGGCCCGCGACGCGCACCCGCGCAAGGACCCCGGCCTGATCACGCGGGTCGCCGCGGCCGCAGCGCAGCACGATCTGCCGATCTCCGCGTCCACCCTCGGCCGCCTGGCCGACAGCGCCCCCGAACTGCGGGAACCGTGGCCGCGCACCGCGCTGAACGACCTGCTCGTGCTGCTCGGCTCGGGAACCCGCGCGATCGACCCGATCGAGGCGCTCGACCGGACGGGACTGTGGGGCCGGCTGCTCCCCGAATGGGGGGCGGTGCGGGATCTGCCCCCGCGCGATGCCGTGCACACCTGGACGGTGGACCGGCACCTGGTGGAGACCGCGGTGTACGCCGGCGGGCTGACCACCCGCGTCGCACGCCCCGACCTGCTGGTGCTCGGGGCGTTGCTGCACGACATCGGCAAGGGTCGCGGCGGCGACCACAGCGTCGTCGGCGCGGAACTCGCCACCCAGATCGGCCGCCGGATGGGCCTGTGGCCGTCCGACGTCGCCGTGCTGTCCGCGCTGGTCCGCCACCATCTGCTGCTTCCGCACACCGCGACCCGCCGTGACCTCGACGACCCCGCCACGGTGGAGTCCGTCGTCGAGGCCATCGACGGCGACCCGGTGCTGCTCGAGCTGCTGCACGCCCTCGCCGAGGCGGACTCGCTCGCGACGGGCCCGGGGGTGTGGGGCGACTGGAAGGCGGCGCTCATCCGGGAGCTGGTCCGGCGCTGCCGGCTGGTGATGGCGGGGGAGGAGCTGCCGAGACCGGACCCGATCGACCCCCAGCTCGCCGAGCAGGCGGAACAGGGCGGCATCCACGTCGAGCTCCAACCCGGCGAGAACCCGCACGCCTACACGGTGACGGTGGTCGCGCCCGACGAGCCGGGCCTGCTGTCCGACGCCGCCGGGGTGCTGGCCCTGCACGGCCTGCGCGTGCTGTCCGCCTCGGTGGGCAGCCACGCCGGTAGTGCCGTCAACAGCTTCGCCGTCGCGCCGCTGTTCGGGGCCCCGCCGCCGGCGGGTCTGCTGCGGCAGGAACTCATCCGGGCCCGCGCCGGGGACCTCGACCTGCTCGCCACGCTCGACGCGAAGGAGCAGGCGGCGAGGGAGGCGCAGCTGCCCGAACGCCCGGAGCGGGCCGTGCCGGGCACCTACGCGCAGGCGCCGCCGCACCTGATCTGGATCGACGCCCCGGATCCGGGGCAGGCGATCCTCGAGCTGCGCGCCGAGGACCGGCTGGGCATGCTGTGCCGGCTCGCGGACGCGTTCGAACGGTGCGGCACCGACGTGCGCTGGGCCCGGGTTTCCACCCTCGGCCGCACCGTCGTGGACGCATTCTGCATCGATCTGGGAGGTTCCGACACCCGGGAGAACCGGGAGCGGGTCGAGCGGGCGGTGCTCGCCGTGGTGCCCGCTCCAGAGCCGAAGAAACCCGAGGACAAGGGCTGAGGGCGGGGCGGCCGCTCGTGCACGTGCGAGAACTCGTGCCGCGAGCGGCTACCCTGGAGCGCAGAACTGTCCGCATCTTCGCCAGACCCAGGAGCGCATTCGGTGTTCGAATCCCTTTCCGACAGGTTGACCGGAGCCCTCAAGGACCTGCGCGGCAAGGGGCGCCTCTCCGACGCCGACATCGACGCGACCGCCCGGGAGATCCGCCTGGCGCTGCTCGAGGCCGACGTCGCCCTGCCCGTGGTGCGCTCGTTCATCGCCAAGATCAAGGAACGAGCCAAGGGCGCCGAGGTACACGGCGCGCTGAACCCCGCCCAGCAGGTCGTCAAGATCGTCAACGAGGAGCTCGTCGGGATCCTCGGCGGCGAGACCCGGCGGCTGCAGTTCGCCAAGACCCCGCCCACGGTGATCATGCTCGCCGGCCTGCAGGGCTCCGGTAAGACCACCCTCGCCGGCAAGCTCGCCAAGTGGCTCAAGGACCAGGGCCACACCCCGCTGCTGGTCGCCTGTGACCTGCAGCGGCCCGGCGCGGTCACCCAGCTGCAGATCGTCGGTGAACGCGCCGGTGCGTCCGTGTTCGCCCCGCACCCCGGCACCTCCATCGGCGGCGGCGAGAACCCGCTCGGCATCACCGCCGCCGACCCGGTGAACGTCGCCCGCGACGGCGTCGCCGAGGCCCGCGCCAAGCACTACGACGTGGTCATCGTCGACACCGCCGGCCGCCTCGGCATCGACGAGGAGCTGATGGCCCAGGCCGCCGGCATCCGCGACGCCGTGCAGCCCGACGAGACGCTGTTCGTGCTCGACGCGATGATCGGCCAGGACGCCGTGAGCACCGCCGAGGCGTTCCGCGCCGGTGTCGGCTTCACCGGCGTGGTGCTCACCAAGCTCGACGGCGACGCCCGCGGCGGTGCCGCGCTCAGCGTCCGCGAGCTGACCGGTCAGCCGATCCTGTTCGCGTCGACCGGTGAGAAGCTCGAGGACTTCGACGTCTTCCACCCCGAGCGCATGGCCAGCCGCATCCTCGGCATGGGCGACGTGCTCACCCTCATCGAGCAGGCCGAGCAGGTCTTCGACGCCGAGCAGGCCGAGGCCACCGCCGCGAAGATCGGTTCCGGTGAACTCACCCTCGAGGACTTCCTCGAGCAGATGATGGCCGTGCGGAAGATGGGCCCGATCGCGAACCTGCTCGGCATGCTGCCGGGTGCGGGACAGATGAAGGACGCCCTCGCGAACGTCGACGAGAAGCAGCTCGACCGGATCCAGGCGATCATCCGCGGCATGACGCCGGCGGAACGCGCCAACCCGAAGATCATCAACGCCTCCCGGCGGCTGCGCATCGCCAACGGCTCCGGCGTCAAGGTCTCCGACGTCAACCAGCTCGTCGACCGGTTCTTCGAAGCCCGCAAGATGATGGCCGCGATGGCCGGGCGCATGGGCATGCCCGGATCCCGCAAGCCGCAGCGCGCGAAGAAGGGCAAGAAGGGCAAGAAGGGCGGCCGCGGGCCGACCCCGCCGAAGATCAAGGGCGGATTCCCCGGTGGCATGCCCGCCGGCATGCCCGGCATGGGCGGGATGCCCGCCGGGTTCCCGGACCTGTCGAAGATGCCGAAGGGCCTCGACGAGCTGCCCCCCGGCCTCGAGAACTTCGACCTCTCGCAGCTGAAGTTGCCGAAGAAGTAGTCCGCCGTGGCGTTCACCCTGCGCGGACGGTCCCTGCCGGACGGCGAACCGATCGAGCTGTGGATCGGCGACGACGGCACGTTCGCCGCCGAGCCGATCCCCGGGGCCGAGCTGCTCACCGCCGACGGCTGGATCCTGCCCGGTCTCGTCGACGCCCACTGCCACGTCGGGATCCGCTTCGGCGGCGGCGCGGAGGACGCGGACGGGCTGATCGCGCAGGCCGTCACCGAGCGCGACGCCGGGGTGCTGCTGCTGCGCGACGCGGGATCCCCGGTCGACACCCGGCACCTCGACGAGCGGGCCGACCTGCCGCGGATCGTGCGCGCGGGACGGCACATCGCCGCCCCCAAGCGCTACATCCGCGGGCTGCCCGTCGACCTCGAAGACGAATCGCAGCTTCCGGACGAGGTGGTTCGCCAGGCCCGCGCGGGGGACGGCTGGGTCAAGCTCATCGGCGACTGGATCGACCGCGGCACCGGCGATCTCGCGCCGCTGTGGTCGGACGGGATCCTCGTCGAGGCGATCGCCGCGGCCCACCGCGCGGGAGCGCGCGTGACCGCCCATGTGTTCGGGGAGGACGCGCTGCCCGGCCTGCTCGCCGCCGGCATCGACTGCCTCGAACACGGCACCGGGCTGACGGACGACACGATCGCCACCATGGCCGCGCAGGGCACGGTCCTCGTGCCGACCCTGGTCAACATCGAGAACTTTCCCGAGATCGCCGACTCGGCCACCCGGTTCCCGGTCTACGCGGCGCACATGCGGGACCTGCACGCCCGTGTCGCGGACACCGTCGGCGCCGCCCACGACGCCGGGATCCCGATCTACGCCGGCACCGATGCCGGCGGCTCGGTGCGGCACGGTCGCATCGCCGACGAGGTCGCCGCCCTCGGCAAGGTGGGGCTGACCCCGACCGAGGCGCTCGGCGCCGCCAGCTGGACGGCCCGGGCCTGGCTGGGGCATCCGAGCCTCGAGCCGGGCGCCCCCGCCGACCTGACGGTGTACGAGCTGGATCCGCGGACCGGGCCGGACGTGCTGGCCCGGCCGGGCCTGGTGATGCTCCGGGGTGCCGTCGTCACCCGCCGCGCCGCCTTCGCATGACCGTCCCCGAGCCACCCGACCCGGAGACCGCTGCGGCCCCGCCCCGGCCCGCGCCCTCGCCCTCCGCGCACCGGTGGGGCCTCCCGGCCGCGCTGGTGGTGCTGGCCGTGAACCTCGCCGGCTTCACGCTGGGACCGGTCCTGGCCGGGGAGGGCTTCGTCGCCGAGACATACGTGCTCGCCATCATGGCCCCCACCCTGCTCGCGGGGGCGGCGGCCGTGGCGTTCAGCGTGTGGCGTGGCTGCGGACCCGTCGCAGACTTCGGACTGCCGCGGTCGTGGCCCGAGTTCCGCAACCAGCTCGGAATCGGTCTGCTCGGTGGGGGAATCGCTCTGCTCGGCGCGCTGATCCTGGCAGCGATCCTCGTCGTCGCCCTCGGCATCGACGCCGCCGATTCCCCGCTCACCGCCCTGGTCGGGTTGCCCACGGTGTGGAAACTGCTGCTCGTGGCCTGGGTGTGGTTCGGCGCCCCGCTCGGCGAGGAGCTGATGTTCCGCGGCATGCTCTGGGGGGCGCTCGAACGCCGGCCCGAGCGATGGTGGGGACGCCCGATCGGCGTCCTGACGATCACCACCGTCGTGTTCGCCATGTGGCATCAGGAGTGGTGGCGGCTGCCGGTTCTGTTGTGGGGCGGAGCGGCGATGGGGTTCGCGAGGCTGCGCGGCGGGTCGGTGTTCTCCTCCTGGGTGGCGCACTCGCTCAACAACACCCTGCCCGCGCTGAGCCTGCTGTTTCTGCTCTGACCTCCCGTTTTCGTCCCGGCGAGCGGATCTGGCAGAATGGATCGCTGTCGTCGCATCCGGTTACGTACCGCGCGGCGGTCACAGGATAGAGGCAAAACCGGGCGTGCCAGAAGGGCACGTCGTCCGAATTGCACGTGACAGGCGTATTTTGCATGCGCTGAAGGAGATTCACAGCAGTGGCTGTCAAGATCAAGCTCACCCGTCTCGGCAAGATCCGCAACCCGCAGTACCGCATCGTGGTTGCCGACTCGCGCACCCGCCGCAACGGCCGCGCCATCGAGACCATCGGCAAGTACCACCCGAAGGAAGAGCCCTCGCTGATCGAGATCGACTCGGAGCGGGCCCAGTACTGGCTCGGCGTCGGTGCGCAGCCGACCGAGCCGGTCGAGAACCTCCTCAAGATCACCGGCGACTGGCAGAAGTACAAGGGTCTCCCCGGCACCGAGGGCACCCTGCGCAAGGCCGAGCCGAAGCCGTCGAAGCTCGAGCTGTTCCAGGCCGCCCTCGCGCAGGCCGAGAACGCGCCGGCTGCCGAGGCCGTCACGCCCAAGAAGAAGAAGGCCGCCAAGGAAGACACCGCGGAGGAGTCCTCCGTGTCCACCGAGGCTGCCGAGTAATGAGCACCGTTGTCGCCGATGCCGTCGAGCATCTCGTCCGTGGGATCGTCGCCAACCCCGACGACGTGCGCGTCGAGCTGATCACGGGCCGTCGGGGGCGCACCGTCGAGGTGCACGTGCACCCCGACGATCTCGGCAAGGTCATCGGCCGCGGCGGCCGCACCGCGACCGCCCTGCGGACCCTCGTCTCCGGCATCGGGGGCCGTGGGATCCGCGTCGACGTCGTCGACACCGACCAGTAGGCGCGCCGCGGTGGAGCTCGTGGTGGGCCGTGTCGCCAAGTCGCACGGCATCAAGGGTGAGGTGGTCGTCGAGGTTCGCACCGACGAACCCGAGGAGCGCTTCGCCGTCGGCGCCGTGCTGCACGGCCGCAAGCCCCGCGAGCAGACCCTGCAGACGTACACGGTGGAAGCCGCCCGGGAACACTCCGGGCGGCTTCTGCTGCGCCTGCGGGGGATCGCCGACCGCAGCGCCGCCGACGCCCTGCGCGGCACCCTGTTCCTCGTCGACAGCTCCGACCTGCCGCCGTCCGACGACCCGGACGAGTTCTACGACCACGAGCTCGAGGGCCTGGCCGTACGCATCGTCGCGGGCCGGCCCGACGCCGGCACCGAGATCGGTACCGTTCGCGAGGTGCTGCACACCGCCGCCGGCGAACTGCTCGCCGTCCGCCCGGCCGGCGACGAACGGCGCGAACTGCTGATCCCGTTCGTCACCGCGATCGTGCCGACGGTGTCGCTCGCGGGCGGCGTCATCGAGATCGACCCGCCGGAGGGTCTGCTCGACCCCGACTTCGGCTCGGAGACATAACCTCCCGTGCGATTCGACGTCGTCACCATCTTCCCCGAATACCTCGAGCCGCTGCGCGTCGCGCTGCTCGGCAAGGCCATCGACAAGGGCCTCGTCTCCGTCGGGATCCACAACCTGCGGGACTGGACCCACGACGTGCACAAGGCCGTCGACGACTCCCCGTACGGCGGGGGACCGGGCATGGTCATGAAGCCCACGGTGTGGGGGCCCGCCCTCGACGACGTGCTCGCCGGCCCCGACGGCGAACCCGACCCAGACGTGCTGCTCGTCGTCCCCACCCCGGCCGGCGTGCCGTTCGACCAGGCCACCGCGCAGCGCTGGGCCGGCGAGAAGCGCATCGTGTTCGCCTGCGGCCGCTACGAGGGCATCGACCAGCGCGTCTTCGACGACGCCGCCCGCCGGGTCCGGGTCGAAGAGGTCAGCATCGGCGACTACGTCCTCATCGGCGGCGAGGTCGCCGTCCTCGTCATGACCGAGGCCGTCGTGCGACTGCTGCCCGGCGTTCTCGGCAATCAGCAGTCCCACCAGGAGGACTCCTTCTCCGACGGCCTCCTCGAGGGCCCCAGTTACACCCGCCCCGTCAGCTGGCGCGGCCTCGAGGTGCCGCCGGTGCTGCTGTCCGGGGACCACGCCAAGGTCGCCGCATGGCGCCGGGAGCGGGCGCTCGAGCGCACCCGCGAACGCCGACCCGACCTGCTCGCCGACTGACCGGTCACGGTCAGTGCGCGCCGACGCCGCCGAACACCGTGCGGACCACCTCGGTGACCGTGTCCCGCGCGTGCTGCGCACTCGCATCCCCGGTCACGTCGAACAGCGCCGTGTCCGGCAGATCGGCCCACCGGTCGTCGCCGTCGTCGTAATGCACGAGCTCGCGGGCGAGCACCACCAGCACATACCGCTCGTCCTCGCCGACGAACCCCGTGGACAGGTGGATCCAGCGCCCGTCGAGGCAGCACATCCAGCCCTGCTTCACGCCGAGTCCCGTCGTGTCGACCAGCCCGTCCGGCAACCCGAAATGCTGGTCGTACCCGTCGGCGCCGACCGGAGCGGCGGCCCGCAGGTGCCCGACGATCGTCGCGCGGCCCCACTCGTCCAGCCCGCCCGTGCCGTCGAGCAGGTCCGCGTACCAGGTGAGCAGGTCCGACGCGGTGGTGACGGTGTTCCACCACAGCCCGTCCGCGGGCGCGACGGTGCCGGTGAACGCGTGCCGTGCGGCGGTGCGCTCGACGATCTCCGAGTCGCCGTGCCGGAACCACAGGTCGTTCGCCGCCGAGTCGTCCGACGACTCGAGCATCGCGGTGATCCGGTCGTAGTCACTGCCGCCGAGCGGCAACTCGCCGGTCGCCGCCCGGTACAGCAGGTCGTCGGCGATGAACAGCTTGGCCACCGACGCGGTCTCGATCGGCGCGTCGACGCCCCCGACGACTCGGCGCCCGGTCCGACGATCGAGCGCGGCGATCGTCACGTCGGCGCCGCGTCCGGCGGCGGTCGCCGCCGCGGCCGTCATCCGGTCGGGCAGCGAACCGAACGGTTCCAGCGGGCCCGGGGACTCGACGGCGGCGGATGGCAGGGCGACCGGCGACACGACCGGCTCCGGGCCGCACGCACCCACCGTCGCCGCCGTCAGCAACGACAGCGCCAGCACCGCCCAGCGGCCGCCGCGCACCCGGGACATTCCCACGCTCCTGTAGTCGATTGTCCGGCGAGCTCGCCCCACCGTCCACCTCGGAGACGGGCGCGCCCACGCGCGTCACCGAGGGCGGAGGAAGGATAACGGTAGGGTCGACCGCTGTGACGACCGCTCTCAAGACCGTGAATCAGCGCATCGCCGAGGAACTCGACGTCCGGGAAGGTCAGGTCGCCGCGGCGGTCGACCTGCTCGACGGCGGCGCAACGGTGCCGTTCATCGCGCGCTACCGCAAGGAGGTCACCGGCGCGCTCGACGACGCCCAGCTCCGGCAGCTCGAGGAACGCCTGCGATACCTGCGTGAGCTCGACGAGCGCCGCACCGCGGTGCTCGAATCCATCGAGTCGCAGGGCAAGCTCGACGACGAGCTGCGCACGCAGATCCTCCTCGCCGACACCAAGGCCCGGCTCGAGGACATCTACCTGCCGTTCAAGCCGAAGCGGCGCACCAAGGCGCAGATCGCGCGGGAGGCCGGCCACGAGCCCGTCGCAGACGCCCTGATCGGCGACCCCACCACCGATCCCGCGCAGTACAGCGCCGAACAGCTCGACGGCGCCCGCGCCATCCTCGTCGAACGCTTCGCCGAGGACGCCGACCTCGTCGGCGAACTGCGTGACGCGATGTGGACCCGCGGACAGCTGAAGTCCACCGTGCGTCCCGGCAAGGAAACCGAGGGCGCCAAGTTCGCCGACTACTTCGACTTCTCCGAGCCCTTCACCGACCTGCCCTCGCACCGCATCCTCGCGGTGCTGCGCGGCGAGAAGGAGGAGGTACTCAGCCTGTCGCTCGAGCCGGACACCGAGGAACCCGAGCCCGGGCAGCGCACCTACTTCGAAGGCCGCATAGCCGCCCGCTTCGGCATCGCCGACGAGGGCCGGCCCGCCGACAAGTGGCTCCTCGACACCGTCCGCTGGGCGTGGCGCACCAAGCTGCTGGTCTCCCTGGCCCTCGACACCCGTATGCGGCTGCGGCAGTCCGCCGAGAAGGACGCCGTCGACGTGTTCGCCGCCAACCTGCGCGACCTGCTGCTCGCCGCCCCCGCCGGCACCCGGCCGACGATGGGACTCGACCCCGGCTTCCGCACCGGCACCAAGGTCGCCGTCGTCGACGCCACCGGTAAGGTCGTCGCGCACGACACGATCTACCCGCACCAGCCGCACAACAAGTGGGACCAGGCCCTGGCCACCCTCGCGCGGCTCGTCGCGCAGCACGGGGTGGAACTGATCGCGATCGGGAACGGCACCGCCTCCCGCGAAACCGATGCCCTCGCCACCGAGTTGATCGCCAAGTCCGGTGCCACGAATCTCACCAAGATCGTGGTGTCCGAGGCCGGCGCGTCCGTGTACTCGGCGTCGGCGTACGCGTCGAAGGAACTGCCGGATCTCGACGTGTCGATCCGCGGTGCGGTGTCCATCGCCCGGCGCCTGCAGGACCCGCTCGCCGAGCTCGTCAAGATCGATCCCAAGTCCATCGGCGTCGGCCAGTACCAGCACGACGTGTCCGAGACGATGCTCGCCCGCTCCCTCGGTGCGGTCGTCGAGGACGCGGTGAACGCCGTCGGCGTGGACGTCAACACCGCCTCGGTGCCGTTGCTCGCCCGGGTGTCGGGCATCGCCTCGTCCCTCGCGGAGAGCATCGTCGCCCATCGAGACCAGCACGGCCCGTTCCGCACCCGCAAAGCCCTCACGGACGTGCCGCGCCTCGGTCCGAAGGCGTTCGAGCAGTGCGCCGGCTTCCTGCGGATTCTCAACGGCGACGACCCGCTCGACACCTCGAGCGTGCACCCCGAGGCGTACCCGGTGGTGCGGCGCATCGTCGAACGGAACGGCGGCGACGTGCGCGAGCTCATCGGCAACACCGCGGTGCTGCGCCGGCTGCGGCCGGCGGAGTTCGTCGACGACCGCTTCGGCCTGCCCACCGTCACCGACATCATCGCCGAGCTCGAGAAGCCGGGCCGCGACCCGCGCCCGGAGTTCAAGACCGCGACGTTCGCCGCCGGCGTGGAGAAGGTCGCAGACCTGAAGCCCGGCATGGTGCTCGAGGGTGTGGTCACCAACGTCGCGGCGTTCGGCGCGTTCGTCGACGTCGGGGTGCATCAGGACGGCCTCGTGCACGTGTCCGCGATGTCCCGCAGCTTCGTCCAGGACCCGCACGACGTCGTCAAGTCCGGCGAGGTGGTCAAGGTCAAGGTGCTCGACGTGGACGTGCCCCGGCAGCGGATCAGCCTGACGCTGCGCCTCGACGACGAGATCCCCGCCCCCGGTGCCCCCGCCGGCGGTGCCGACCCGGGCGGTCCGCAGGACCGCGGCGGGCGCCGGCCCGGCGGCCAGCGGCAGGGTGGGAAGCGGCAGGGCGGACAGCGGCAGGGGCAGGGCGGCCGCCGCGGGGACCGTCGCCAGGACGCCGCGCCCGCCGCCGGATCGATGGCGGACGCGCTGCGGCGTGCCGGATTCGGCAAGTAGATGCGCCCCGGGCCGCGCCGACTACCGGCGCGGCCCGGTTCCTGACATCCTCGGGAGCATGCAGCCCACGGTGACGACCGGCCGCGCGCCGAAGGACCCGCTCCGCCTCGTCGACGGCGTTCCGAGGGCGATTGCGCGGTGACTGCGGTGACCGAGTGGTTGCAGCGCGAGATCATCGAGCGCGGGCGGCTGCCGCTGCTGTTCTTCCTGCTCGGATTCCTCCTCGCGTTCCTCTTCATCCGATTCAGCGTCCGCATGATCCGCGCCCAGGTGCGCTGGTGGCCCGGCAATGTCACCCCCGGCGGGCACCACGTGCACCACGTGGTGTTCGGCGTGGTCACCATGGTGATCGCGGGCGGGTCCCTGATCGCGGTCTACGAGGACGGTACGCAGACCACCGGAGCGGCCCTGGCCACGCTCTTCGGCATCGGGACCGCGCTCGTGCTCGACGAGTTCGCCCTGATCTTCTATCTCAACGACGTGTACTGGGAGCAGGAGGGACGCGTCTCGGTGGATGCGGTCTTCGTCGCGATCGCCGTCACCGGCCTGGTGTTGCTCGGCCTGCAGCCCCTCGAGTTCGCCGACGTCACCAACTTCCGGGAGGACCCGTCGTGGGTCACCCGCACGCTGATCGCCCTCTCCGCGCTCGCAAATCTCGCCCTCGCGGCGGTCGTGCTGGCCAAGGGCAAGATCTGGACGGGCCTGATCGGCCTGTTCGTCTTCCCGCTCCTGGTGATCGGCGCGGTGCGCCTGTCGCGGCCCGGCGCCCCCTGGGCGCGGTGGCGCTACAGCGGCAAGGTCCGCAAGATGCGCCGCGCGATCGAACGCGAGAGGCGCTATCGGCGCCCGGTGATCCGGGCGAAGATCTTCGTGCAGGACCTCGTCGCGGGCAAACCGACGATGGACACCGTGCACGGGGCCGTCGAGCACTCCCGCGTCGCCGCCGAAGCCGAACTGGCCCGCACGGTGCACGCCGCGCCCCCGCCGATTTCCGCCACCCCGGCACCGTCTGGCACAATTGACGGGTTGCCCGGCTCGGGCACGCATACCTGACCTGGGCACGAACCAGTCGAGCACCGCCTTCCGGCGGATGCCGCTCGGTTCCTCTGCTCATGCGAACAAGCGAGGATGACAACCGATGAACACCCTGGACTTCCTGGACGCCAAGTCCCTGCGCGACGACATTCCGGACTTCCGTGCCGGCGACACCCTGAACGTGCACGTGAAGGTCATCGAGGGCTCCAAGGAGCGCGTGCAGGTCTTCAAGGGCGTCGTGATCCGTCGCCAGAACGGTGGCATCCGCGAGACCTTCACCGTGCGCAAGGTGTCGTTCGGCGTCGGCGTCGAGCGGACCTTCCCGGTGCACAGCCCCAACCTCGCCAAGATCGAGGTCGTCACCCGCGGTGACGTGCGTCGCGCCAAGCTGTACTACCTGCGCGAGCTGCGGGGCAAGGCCGCCAAGATCAAGGAAAAGCGCTGACCTCGTCGCGCTGACCGCCAGGCCCCGAGTAGCCCGGTCCGGATTCGTTCCGGGCCGGGCTACTCTGATTCGGTGGCAGATTCATCGCGAGACCCGGCCGTGCCGGAGATGCAGCAGCGCAGCACCGACGACACGCCCGAACGCGATCGGAAACAGGACAAGAAGGAGAAGTCGTTCCTGCGGGAACTGCCCGTCCTGATCCTCGTCGCACTCGTGCTGAGCTTCCTGCTCCAGACCTTCGTCGCGCGGGTCTACCTCATCCCCTCGGAGTCGATGGAACCCACGCTGCACGGCTGCCCCGGCTGCACCGGCGACCGGATCGTCGTCGAGAAGATCGGCTATCGCTTCGGCGACCCCCGGCCCGGCGACGTCGTGGTCTTCCGTGGCCCCGACTCCTGGTCCACCGGCTACGTCTCCACCCGCTCCGACAACGTCGTGATCCGCGGCGTGCAGGAGGTAGGATCCCTCGTCGGACTCGTCCCGCCCGACGAGAACGACCTCGTCAAGCGTGTGATCGCCGTCGGCGGGCAGACCGTCGAATGCTGCGACGACCAGGGCCGCGTCCTCGTCGACGGCAAGCCCCTCGACGAGCCGTACATCGAGATGGACTTCCCGTTCACACCCGGCGTGGTCACCTGCGAGACCGAGGTGCGCTCGGGCCGGTGCTTCGGGCCGGTCACCGTGCCGGACGGTCACCTCTGGGTCATGGGCGACAACCGCTCGAACTCCGCGGACTCCCGCTACCACGTCGCCGACGAGAACCAGGGCACCATCCCGATCGACAACGTGATCGGCAAGGCCCTGTTCATCGTCCTGCCGCCGTCGCGGTGGGGCACCATCGATTCCCCGGAGATCCAGCAACCGTGACGTCGTGGCCGCCGCGTGCCGTGATCCGCAGGTCCGCGGGCCTGCGCACCATGGAGTCGACGCTCGTGCGGTGCGGGCTCGGGCCGGTCGCGGGTGTCGACGAGGCCGGGCGCGGCGCCTGCGCCGGGCCGCTGGTCGTCGCCGCCTGCATCCTCGATCCCAAACCGCACCCGTCGCTCGCGCGCCTCGACGACTCCAAGAGGCTCACCGAGAAGACCCGCGAGGAGTTGTTCCCGATCATCCGCCGTCGCGCGGTGGCGTGGAGCGTGGTGATCGTGCCGGCGGCCGAGATCGACGTCATCGGCGTGCACGTGGCCAACATCGAGGGCATGCGCCGCGCGGTGATGCGGCTGTCCGTCGCGCCCGGGTACGTCCTCACCGACGGCTTCCGCGTGCCCGGCCTGCCGGCGCCGTCGTTGCCGGTCATCGGCGGCGACGCCGCGGCGGCCTGCATCGCGGCGGCGAGCGTGCTCGCCAAGGTCACCCGGGACCGGATCATGGTCGACCTCGACGGCGAACTGCCCGGCTACGGCTTCGCCGTCCACAAGGGCTACAGCACCCCCGCGCACATGGCGGCATTGCGGGACCTCGGCCCCAGCCGGGAGCATCGGCTGCGGTACGCCAACGTTGCCGCCCTCCTCGGCGACGACGCCGGCCCCGGCCGATTCGGCTCCGACGAGGCGGATGCGGGATGATGGATCAACACACCAGAACGGGAGGACACCGAGACCGATGAGTGCCGAGGATCTCGAGAAGTACGAAACCGAGATGGAGCTCTCGCTGTACCGGGAGTACCGGGACATCGTCGGTCAGTTCGCGTACGTCGTGGAGACCGAGCGACGGTTCTATCTCGCCAATGCGGTCGAGCTGCTGCCGCACAACTCCGGCGGCGAGGTGTACTTCGAAGTGCGCATGTCCGATGCGTGGGTGTGGGATATGTACCGCCCCGCCCGCTTCGTCAAGCACGTCCGGGTCATCACCTTCAAGGACGTCAACATCGAAGAGCTCGACAAGCCGGACCTGCGCCTGCCCGACAAGCTGGGGTAGCGCCCCTACGACCTCCCGTACGTGGCCGAATGTCACATTCCTTCGATCTGGGCGGTTTCAGGCGGCCGATGCGACAAGCTCGGTGAACGCTTCGGTTGGCGTGCGCCAGCGTAGCGTCTGCCGGGGGCGGCCGTTGATCTCGTCCTGGACCTGCTGCAGGTCCTCGGGCGTGTACACCGACAGGTCGGTGCCCTTGGGGAAGTACTGCCGGAGCAGACCGTTGGTGTTCTCGTTGGTGCCGCGCTGCCACGGCGAGTGCGGATCGCAGAAGTAGACAGCGACGTCGGTGGCCATGGTGATCTGGGCATGAGCACGCATCTCGTGGCCCTGATCCCAGGTCACCGACCGCTGCATCACCTCCGGCAACGACCGCATCGCGGCGATCATCGCATCGCGGACGCCGGACACGTCGCGGACCTTCGGCAGGTGCAGCAACACCACGTACCGGGTGGTGCGCTCGACCAGGGTGCCGATCGCCGAGCGGTTGCGCGCCCCCATGATCAGATCTCCCTCCCAGTGCCCGGGCACCGCCCGGTCCTCGACCTCGGCGGGCCGCTGGGAGATGAGGATCTTGTCGGGAATATGGCGGGCACTGCTCGGTACTCGCCCCTGCGGCACCCGACGGGTGTGCCGGCGCCGCAGATACTCCGAAAGCTCTTTTCGCAGTTCGCCTTTCAGTTGCACATACACGGCCTGGTAGATGGTTTCGTGGGACACCCGCATCTCCGCTCGGTCGGGGAAGTCGACCACCAGCCTGGCCGAGATCTGCTGCGGGGACCAGCGCAGCTTCAGCCTGGCGACGACATACGCGCGCAACTCGGGTGCGGCCATCAGCTTGGCGACTTTCGGTCGCAGTGCTCGGGTCCAGGCCCGCGCGTGGGCCGACACGGCGCGGTAGCTACCGTCGCGGTTGCTGTTGCGTTCGATCTCCCGGTAGATCACCGACCGGTGCCGGCCCAGGTGCGCGGCGATCGTCTGGACCGACTCGTTGCGGGCGAGTCCGAGGGCGACAAGCTCCCGCTCGCCCAGGGACAACGACCGTCCGCCGTGCTCCCAGTGCGGGGCACGGCGGACGGTGCCGTTGGCCTCGTCCTCCCACCGGTAGCCGGTTTGTCGGCTGACACCGACCGCGGCTGCGGCCTTGGCGATCGACACCTTCGTCATGCGCATGGCGAAGAACCTAGCCTTCTTCGCCTCTCGTGCTGCTCGACCCACTGACATCTCCCCTGGTCAGGGAGCGTGTCGCATGGACCACCTGAGTCAGCCCAGATCGAAGCGGTGTGACATTCGGCCACAGGATGAATCAGGCCGACGGCTTGGCGACGACCACCTCACGACTGCCGTCCCATTCGACGAGCACGCCCGGGGTACGCATGTCGTGACCCTCGAACGTGATCTCGCCCTGTGCACCGTCGAATCCTTCGGCGGTGACCTGCTCGAGACCACGCTGGATGTCCTCGCGGGACGCGCCGCCGGACGCCTTGATCGCCCGTGCCAGCAGCCATGCGGCGTCGTATCCCTCGGCCGCGTAGTTCAGCGGGTCCTCGTTGTACTTCGCCCGGTACGCCGCGACGAACTCCTGGGACGACGGAGCCGGCTGGTCGAGGGTGAAGTTGGCGGTCCAGAACATGCCGGCGCCGTCAGCCCCCGCCGGGACGAGGTTCTTCGCGCCTGCACCGGTCTGGCCGAGCACCGGTCCCGTGTATCCGGCCTGGCGCAACTGCCGCATGGCCGTGGCGTTCTGGGCGCCGGTGAGGAGCATCGCCACGGCGTCGGGCCGTTCCCCGGCGATCTTCGTCGCCGAGGACGCGAAGTCCTGGGTGGTGTTCTGCACGGACGTGGTCGAGACGATCTGGTAGCCGTGCTCGGCCTGCCCCTCGGGAAGGTTCTTCTCCGCCATCTCCGCGAGGGCCGGGTTGGCCGCGTTGAACAACACGCTGACCCGCTCGACGCCGAGGTCCTCGAGATGAGCCAGGGACGTGCCGATGTGCGTGGTCTGCGGCGGGGTCGCCCGGAAGGTGTAGTCGCCGCCGAGCACACCGTCGCTGGCGGACTGCGTGTAGACGGTCGGCAGCTTCGCCCGGTCGACGAGCGGCGAGATCGCGATCGCCTGGGCACTGGAGATGCCGCCGAGCAGGGCGCTGACCGACCGGTCCGCGGTCGCTTCGGTCGCCTGGCTCACAGCGGTCTGCGTGTCGCTGGCCGCATCGCGGCTTTCGAGCACGAGCTTCGACTCACCGAGGAACCCACTGCTGTTGACCTGTTCGACGGCGAGTTCGATACCCCGGAACTGGGGCAGGCCACCGAAGGCGGTCAGACCGGTCTTGTCGGTCACGGACACGATCTTGATCTCGCCGGGCATCTCGCCGGACCCCACGGTTCCGCCGCCGCCCGAGCCGCACGCGGTGGTCAGGGCGAGCCCGGCGACACCGGCCAACGCGGCGACGGCAATGCGCTTGTTCTTCATTCTCTTCCGTTCTCGGTTCAGTTGTCGGTTCCGGTGAGCGCGGCTTCACCGAGGAAGGCCAGCACCACGGACGAGTGGTTCCGCGCCTCGTCGACCGGTCCGGAGTACACGGATTCGCCGCGGTTGACGACGACGACGTCGTCCGCGATCTTCATGCCGGCCTCGGCGTTCTGTTCGACCATGAGGACGCCGATGCCACGGTCGGCGATGCTGCGCACGCTGGCCATGACCCGGTCGACCACGGCGGGGGCCAGACCCATCGACGGCTCGTCCATGAGGATGTACCCGGGCTGCGACATGAGGCTGCGGCCGAAGGCGAGCATCTGCTGCTCGCCGCCGCTGAGCAGGCCGGCGGGGCCGGACTGCCGCTCCTCGAGGATGGGGAACATCTCGAACACGGTCCGCATCGATTCCTCGCGGGCCTTCTTCGACGCCACCAGGCCCCCGATCTTGAGGTTCTCGTGGACGGTGAGCGAGCCGAACACCTTGCGGCCCTCGGGAACCAGCGAGATGCCCCGCTTGAGGATCTTGTGGGCGGGCCATCCCTTGATCGACTCGCCGTCCAGAAGCACGTCCCCGGAACTGGGCGTGGTCAGCCCCGCGACGGTGCGGAGGGTGGTGGTCTTGCCGGCGCCGTTGGCGCCGAGGACGAGCGTCACCCGGCCCGGCCGCGCGGTGACGGACACCCCGCGCACGGCACTGACCTTGCCGTAATCGACGTGCAGATCACGAATCTCGATCATCGTTGTCCTGCTTTCCGAGATAGGCCTCGCGCACCGCCGGATCACGCACCACGTCGGCGGGGGAACCGGAGGCGATGAGCTGTCCGGAGTTCATGGCGAAGAGGTGATCGCAGACGTCCACCATCATCTGCACGTCGTGTTCGACGATCAGCTGGGTGAGTCCCTCCGAGCGCAGGTCGGACATCAGCCCGCCGATCTCCTCGCGTTCGAAGCGGTTCATGCCGGCGGTGGGTTCGTCGAGCAGCAGCAGCTTCGGGGACATCACGATGGCGCGGGCGATCTCCACCCGGCGCTGCAGGCCGTACGAGAGCTGGCCGGGGCGCAGCTTCTCCTTGCCGTCGAGCCCGGTGCGCTCGAGGGCGGTGCGCACGGCCGCCTCGGCGGCGTCGCGTTCGGTGCTGTCGACCCGTCGCCACCACCGTCGCGGTCCCGCGATCAGGTCGTGCCCGAGTTCGACGTTCTCGTGCACGGTGAGATCGTCGAGGAGACGGACGGTCTGGAAGGTGCGCCCGATGCCGAGCCGCGCCACCTGCTCGGGTTGGACGCCGGAGAAGTCCCGCCCCTCGAAGTGCATCGATCCGCGGGTCAGGGGCGTGAGCCGGGTGACGGCGCCGAGCAGGGTGCTCTTGCCCGACCCGTTGGGTCCGAGGATGCCGGAGATCAGGCCGCGCTCAAGGCCCAGGGTGATGCCGTCGACGGCCTTGATGCCGCCGAAGTGGACCGCGAGATCCTCGATGCGTAGCACCTGATCCGGAACCCGGCCGGGAACGCCCTCCTGGGGAGCGACTTCGGTGGTCATCGCGTTTCTCCTGTCGAGGCGGAGTGGGCACCGGTGCCCGCGAGTTCGGCGCCGAGTTCTGCGGCGGCCTCGTCGTCGGCCGCGTCGGCGAGACGTTCCGCGGCAGCCGCGTCCTCGAGGGCCGCGCTGTCGCGACGGGCGAGGCGGCGACGGTACAGATCGGTGACGACGCCGGTGATGCCGCCGGGCATGAAGATCGCGGCGATGGCGACGATGATGCCGTAGACGATGCTCTGGTAGGTGCCCACCTGCTCCAGCATCACCGGAAGCCACGTGAAGATGAGGGCGCCGATGAGCACACCGAGCCAGGACCGGGAGCCACCGACGATGATGATCGTCAGCGCGAGCACGATCAGCGGGAAGCCGATGTTCTCCGGGGCGACGGCCGTCATCATCAGGATGTTCAGGGCGCCTCCGAGCGCGCCGAGCACACCGCTGATCACGAAGGACATCCGGCGGTAGCGGGCGACGTTGATGCCCATGGCCGAGGCGAGTTCCGGGTCTTCGCGGACCGCCTCGATGCGCCGGCCCATGCGGCCACGCTCGCTGAGGATCATCGCCGCGACGACGGCGGCACAGACGACGGCCAGGTGCGGGACGGAGATCTCCGGGGTGGTGAGAACGCCGAACAGGCCGACCGAGCCGCCGGTGAGCTCGCCGCCGTTGTGGGCGACGACGGTGACGATCATGACGAACGCGACGGTGGCCATGGCCAGGTACAGGCCGGCGAGGCGCTGCAGGATCAGCGAGAGCAGGTATCCGATGACCGCGCAGATCACGACGATGGCGGCGGTCGCGGAGATTGCGTCGAATCCGTAGTGCAGCACGAAGATTGCGGCGCCGTAGCTGCCCATGCCGTAGAAGGCGGCGCCGGCGAAGGAGAACACTCCCATCCGGAACTGGATCTGGATGCTCAGGGCGAGGAGCAGCACCGTGAACGTGCTCTGGATGAGGACGATGTTGGAGAAGTAGAAGTCGCTCATACCCGTCGCACCTCCTTCCTTCCAAAGATGCCCTGCGGCCGCAGCAGCAGAACCACGAGGATGAGGCCGAAGCCGACGGCGTCGACCCAGCCGCCGCCGGTGTAGCGGAGTACCAGGACCTCGGAGAACGCGAGCACCATCGCGCCGAGCGCGGCGCCGCCGGTGCTGCCCACGCCGCCGAGGATGATGATGGCGAACGCCTTGATGAGGAGGGTCTCACCGCTCTCGGCGGTGATGGCGCCGAGGTTGTACGTGAGCAGGGCACCGGCGAGGCCGGCGAGGCCGCCCGACACCGCCATCGTCAGCAGCGACAGCTGGCGCCGCTTGACGCCCATCAGTTCGGCGGTCTCCGAGTCCACGCCGATGGCCCGCAGGGCGAGCCCGTGGCTGGTGTTCTTGAGCCAGAAGGAGATCGCCAGCGTGAGGATCAGCGCGCAGCCGAGCACGATCAGGCCCGTGCTGGTCAGTCGCAGGTCGCCGACGGTGTAGACCGACGTCTCGTACGAGCTGCCCACGAAACCGAACGGCTCGCTCAGCGTGCGGAACTGCACGACGGCGACCGGGATGGTGCCGATTCCGATGCCGCCGATGAGGATCTGCAGTTCGGCGGTCCGCTGGTTCTTGGCCCGTCGCAGGATCGGCTGGAACGCGAAGACGTCGATGGCCGCCGAGAGCGCCGCCCCGACCACGACGGAGATCAGGCAGACCGTGACGAGCCCGAGACCGACGTTGGACACGATCTGGGAGGCCACGAACGCGGAGAACATGAAGATCCCGCCGTGGGCGAAGTTGAGGATGTCGATCGTTCCCCAGGAGATGCTCATTCCCAGGCAGAAGAGCAGGTAGATGGAGCCGAGCACGAGCGCGTCGATCACCAGCTGTGACATGACGCCTGCCTTCCTCCGGCCGGGATGCCCCGGCGGCGGTGCGATGTTCTTCCGGTCATTCGTCGAACTCCTTGGTGCACAGGTGCGGAGCGATCCGCACTACTTCGCCGATTCCTGGTCGTCGATCAGCACTTCTTCCGTGCCGTTCCATTCCACGAGCACGCCGTTGACGCGCATGTCGTTGCCTTCGAAGCGCACCGGGCCGAGCGCGCCGTCGAAGCCCTCGGCCACGACCTGCTCGAGGCCGCGCTGCAGGTCGTCGCGGGACGCACCGCCGGCGTTCTTGGCAGCGTGGGCGAGCATCCAGGTCGCGTCGTAGCCCTCGGCCGCGTAGTTGAGCGGATTCTCCCCGTTGTACTCGGCGCGGTACGCCTCGACGAACTGCTGCGAGGACTCGTCCTTCTGGTGGAAGCTGAAGTCGGTGGCCCAGTACATGCCCGCGCCCGCGGCACCGGCGGGTGCGAGGTTGCCCGCGCCGGCGGCGGGGTTGCCCACCACGGTGCCGGTGTAGCCGGCCTGGCGCAGCTGCGACATGGCCGTGGAGTTGCCGGCGCCGACGAGCAGGACGATGACCGCGTCGGGCTTCTCACCGGCGATCTTCGTTGCGGTGGTGCCGAAGTCCTGCGTTGTGGCCTGGACGGAGGTGCTCGACAGGATCCGGTAGCCGTACTTCTCCTGGCCCTCGGGGATGGTCTTCTCACCGAGTCCGGCGAGGGTGACGTTGCCCGCGTTGTAGAGCACGCTCACGGTCTTCACACCCTGCTGCTGCAGCCGCTCGAGCGCCTTGACGAAGTAGGTCTCCATCGGAGCCGTCGCGCGGTAGGTGTAGTCGCCGATGACGACGCCCTCGCTGCCGGACTGGGTGAAGATCGTCGGCAGCCCGGCCCGTTCCACGAGCGGGGCGATCGCGACGGCATGGGCGCTGAGCACCGGCCCGAGCAGGGCGCTGACACTCTTGTCGGTCAGCGTCTCGGTGGCCTGGCTGACCGCGGTCTGCGTATCGCTCGCCGAATCACGCTTCTGCAGAACGATCTTCGAGTCACCCAGGTAATTCTGCTCGTTGATCTCCTGGATCGCGAGTTCGATGCCCTTGAGCTGGCTGTTGCCGACGTACGCCGTGGTGCCGGTCTGGTCGGTCACGGAGACGACCTTGATCTCGGCCGGCAGGTCACCGTCGGCGACGGTGCCGTTTCCGCCGGAGCCGCAGGCGGCCGTGAACAGGACGCCGAACGCGCTCGCGGCTCCGAGCAGACGACGCCGGACTTTCCGGTCGACTCGAGACATGTGTGCACCTTCCGGTCGAATGATATGCATCATTAGTCGTGATGCCCGTCACAGTAGAGCCACGCCGACGAAATGTCCAGAGGCCGATCCGGATATGCGCAGGAATTATTTGCGGGCGGGGACGCGTACGGGGTCCACGGCGACGGCCGGTGTCCACCGACCCCGGCCCGCCCCCGCGACGGCCACACAGAAGAGGACAAAAATCGTTACCGCACCGGCGGATCCGTAGGAGTATCCCCACGCCGACGAGAAGGCGCCGGCCACCAGGATCATCACCGCCGCGAAGCCGTACGACGAACACGCGTACAGCGACGTGCTCCTCCCCTGCTCCTCCGGCGTCATGCCGGCGGTGAGCAGGATGAGGCCCTGCGCGTATGCGAAGCCCTGCCCGATGCCCCACAGGAAGCTGCCGGCCAGTACCGGCCACAGCGTGCGGGCGACGAGGCCGGCGGCGACGAACACGCCACCACCGGCGAGCAGGAGCAGACACAGCTGGGGCCCCGGGGAACGGCCTGCGGCCCGGGCGAGGTAGGGGCCCAACCAGGCCGTGACGAGCAGGATGATGGCGGCGAGGACGCCGACCACCAGCAGCTCGGACCCGATCCCGTCGCGCAACGCCGACGGCAGCACGCCGACGGCGATGCCGCCGACCGTCCACCCGGCCGCACCCAATCCGTAGGCGGGCAACCTGTTCCGGTCGAACGCGGCGCCCGCGCCGGCCGGAACGGGCCCCGCCGGGCGCGGGGGCTCGGCGTGCCGGAGCGCGGAGAGCCGGCGCCTGTTCCCCCACAGCGCGGCGGCGAGCAGCAGTCCCGAGAGCACGAGGGAGACGGCGTGCAGCCGATAGATGAGAACGGTGGGCTCCGGCAGCAATTGGGCGACGGTGGCCGCGGCGATCAGGCCGAGGAACGAGCCGGCGATCGCGCCGGTCGCCGCAAGGGTGCGGCCCGCGTCGCCGCGCGCCGCCACGGCGAGCGTGGCGGCGGATCCGGTGGCGAGCCCGACACACGTTCCGGTCAGGGCACGGCCGACGAAGAGCAGCCAGACGGTGTCGGCGCCGGACCACAGGGCGACGTCGCCGAGGACCCCGACGACGAGCGCACCCGGCAGGACGGCCCACGCGAACCGTCCGAGCGCGCTCCTGCTCACGACCAGGAACATCGACACCAGGGCGACGAAGTACGTCACGAACAGGGCGGCCAGCACGAACGGGGACAGGCCCAGATGGTCCTCGTACAACGGGAGGATCGGCCCCGGAATGTTGGATCCGACGACGGCGAAGGTGAAGGCCGCCGCCACCGCGGCACCGAGAAGCACCGAACCCCGGCCGGGGCGATCCGCCCGGACCGCGATCATGCCCGTACGGGCAGACTCTTCACCAGCGGGGGATCGTAATCGGTCTTTCCGATCTTGGAAGCGCCGCCCGGCGAGCCGATCTCGGCGAAGAAGTCGGCGTTGATCTGCGTGTAGTCGGCGCGGTCCTCGGGCACGTCGTCCTCGAAGAAGATGGCCTCGACGGGACAGACCGGCTCACACGCGCCGCAGTCGACGCATTCCTCCGGGTTGATGTACATCATCCGGCCGCCCTCGTAGATGCAGTCCACCGGACACTCCTCGATGCAGGCCTTGTCGAGGACGTCGACACAGGGCTCGGTGACGGTGTAGGTCACGGCGCACTCCTCCGATTCGATGACTGCGTGATTTAGGTCATAATCATATTCATTGATTGCTCGGTGTCAATGGGTGTCGGCCTCGAGTGCCTCGACGACCGGCCGACAGCGCACCACCGCGACCCCGGCACCGCAGACGCAGGCCAGGAAGAACCCGCAGAAGGCGTAAGTCGCCGGGCGCAAGCCGATTCCGTCCGCCAGGAATCCCAGCCCAAGGATCCCCGACCCGACGGTGGCGTATCCGGCGAGCCACACCATGGACACCACTTCGGCGGTCCGCCCCTCCGGCGCATACCCGCGCGCGAGGGTGAGCCCGGCGAGCTGTGCCAGGCTCTGACCCAGGCCTGCCGCGATCGCGGCCACGACGATGACGGGCACCGAGGCGGCGCCGACGGCGACGGCGATGAGCACCGCGGCCAGCGCGGAAACCGAGAGCCCGACCACCGCGACCCGGTAGATGCTCATCCGGCGGACGAGGAACTGCGCCCCGGCCCCGGCCCCGAAGACCACGAACGACACCGCGCCGGCCAGGGTTCGCGTGTCGTTGCCGAGCAGGTCGGCGATCAACGCCGGGCCGAGGGAGATGAACAGCCCCGCCAGCGCGAAGGGGCTGCCGGCCACAGCCATGGACAGCAGCACGGTTCCCGCGATCTCGCGCGGGATGCTCGGCAGCTGCACCCAGCGACCGCCCACCCCGGCCGGACGACCGCCGACGGCGGTCAGCGGTATCGCGGCCGCCGCCAGCGGAACGATCAGCACCAGGAAGACCAGCCGTGTGGGCGCCGGCGCGACGTCGGCCAGCACCCCGGAGAGCAGCGGCCCCACGGCCGACCCGGCGACGGGTGCCGCGCTCGCGTACAGCGCGGCACGCGCTCCGCGGCCGGGGCCGAACGCGTCGGCGATCGCCGCCGACCCCGCCGCGCCGAACGCCCCGGATGCGAGGCCGATGAAGAACCGCCCCGCCTCCAGCCACAGGGGCGTGCGGGCCGTCGCGAACACGAGGCAGGCCACGATAACGAGACCCAGGGCGGGCAGCAGGACGGCCCGACGTCCGAATCGGTCCGAAGCGCGGCCACCGAACACCAGCGCCACGACCGACCCGACTATGTAACTGACGAAGATCAGGCTGACCGTGCTGGGTGGAAAACCCATCTCGCGCTGCCAGACCACATACAGCGGAGCCGGGGCATTGCTCGCCGCGAACACGAGGAACACCGACAGTGCGATCCACGACGGCCGAGCCACCCGGCGCCTTTCCAGAACCTCGACCGACACCCGGCCTCCCTATTGATATGAATGATTAGCCCCTATAGAGAGTGGCACATTCCCGGCGCCCGTGGAGCGAATTGCCGGCCCGTACGATGGCGGACTCCCGAGAGAAAGGTGCCGACCGTGGACCCTGAGGCCGATCCGTCCACGCCACTCGAGTCCTTCGGGTCGGCGGTCCGCGCCGGATGGCACGCCGTCTCCGCGGTGAGCGAGCCCGCGCCGCCCCTGCTCGTCGCCCTCACCGCCACCGTCGCGCTGGTGCTGGTGACGGTGCGCCCGCTGTGGCTGGTGACGCGGCATGTGATCACCCAGGCACACGAGGGCTCGCACGCGCTCGTCGCACGGCTCGTGGGCCGGCAGCTGGCGGGCATCCGCCTGCACAGCGACACCTCGGGCGTGACCGTGTCCTCCGGCAACCCACGCGGGCCGGGCATGATCGCCACCGCGTTCGCCGGGTACACCGGCCCGGCCGTGCTCGGGTTCGTGGCCGCGACCCTGCTCACCGTCGACCGGCCCGCAGCGGTGCTGTGGTCCGTGCTGGCCGCGCTCGCCCTGCTGATCCTGTTGATCCGCAACTTCTTCGGATTCGTCTCGGTGCTGGCGGCCGGCGCGGTGATCGGGACCGCCGCCTACTACGGCGACGAGCTGGTGCGCTACACCGTCGCGTACCTGACCACCTGGGTGCTGCTGTTCGGCGCCACCCGGCCGGTGCTCGAACTGGCGCGCACCCACCGGCGCGGCCGCGGGCAGGGCTCCGACGCGGATCAGCTGCGGTGGCTCACCCGGGTGCCGACGGCGGTATGGATCGTGGCGTTCGCGGTCGTCACGCTCGGTACCGCGGCGTACGGCACCGCACGCATCGTCGCGACGCAGGTGCCCTGATCACGGCTCGAGCGCGATCGCCACGGCCCGCACCGGGGCGCCGTCCGCGTCCCGCAGCCGCAGCGGAAGAAGACTGATCAGCGGATCGGGAAAGTCCACGAGTTCGAGGTTGCACAGGTTCTCGCACACGATGCCGCCGGCCTCGGCGACGAGGCGATGCGCGGGATAGTCACTGCCGAGGGCGGAATCGATGCTCGGGGCGTCGAGGCCGATGGTGCGCACGCCGCATTCGAGCACCCACCGGCACGCGTCCTCCGACAGATAGGGGTGCTCGAAGTAGGCATCGGTGCCGTAGTGCTCGGCCCACCCGGTATGCAGGAGGACGATGTCGCCGGGGCCCGGGTCCGGTCCGCCGGCCGCTCCGTCGACGACGTGCCGCCGCGTCACCGCGGTGCGCGGCGGCAGGCCCCGCACGTCCAGGACGATCCCGCGACCCACGAAATGTTCGAGCGGCACCCGGTCGATCGGCGCGGCCCCGGCGCGCATGTGCAGCGGGGCGTCGACGTGCGTTCCGGTCTGCGAGCCGATCTCCACCCGCAGCAGGTTGTACCCGTCTTGCTCGAGCGTCGCGTGCGGCGTCAGCACCGGCACGGGATCGCCCGGGTAGACCTGGGTGTCGCCGGAGACGGTGCGGCTCAGGTCGACGATCCGGCGCACGCGCATGCGCCGATGCTAACGGGTGACCCGCGATCCGCGGGGTCACGCAGCGCCGCCGCGCGGGGCTCACTCAGCGCGCCGGCGCTGCCGTGAGGTGATGCCGGTCGGCGCGGTCGATCGTCGCGGCCGCGACGAGCACGCCGACCACCACACCGACGAGGGTGTCGGCGATCCGGCTCAGCGCGATCTCCGGCCCGACGGACGCCCCGAGACCGGTGAGGAGCAGTGCCATCGCGGTCACCGCGACGGAGGTCGCTGCGTAGTTCTTCATCACGTACAGTTCCGCCACCGTCTGCAGGACGACGATGGCCAGCGCGTACGGCCAGTAGTCGAGGGACAGCGCGAGCAGCGCGGCGGCAAGCACCGCGCCTGCGACGTTGCCGAGCAACCGCTGGATCGCGCGCTGCACGGTGTTCCGGTAGTTGGCCCCCTGCAACGCGGCCATCGCGCCCATCGTCGCCCACAGCGGGTGCTGCAGACCGGCGGCCTCGGCGAACCAGCCCGCGATCAGCGCGGCGAGCAGCACCCGGCCCGCGCCGACGAGAAGCGCGCGATCGCGCAACCGCGCGAATCCCTCTCGCGCGAACCCGGCGGGCCGCTCGAGGACCGGCGCCCCCGCCGCATCGACGCGAGGAATCGCGATGTCACGCCGCACCTTTCGCAGCTCGGCCTCGAACAGGGCGAATTCGGCGACGCGATCGGCCGCGACGCCGGATGCGGCCCCGTCGACGACCGTCTCGGCCGCGTCGAGCAGCGCGAGCAGTTCGTGGGTGTGCCGGTCGGTCCGGCTGAATCCGAGCGCGAGAACCTCGTGGGCGCGGGCGATCGCCGCCCGGGCGCCCGGCACGGCCCGTTCGCCGTCGCGTTCGATCGCCGCGACCGCCGCCAGGGCCCGGGCCACGGCGAGCCGGGCGGGACCGTGCGGGTGATGCAGCGCGGGCAGCATCGCGACGGCCCAGCCGACGAGCGCGCCGAGGGCCGTCGCGACGACCACGTCGCGCACGTCTACGGCGGTGCGGGCGAATCCGGCGGCACCGGCCGCGGCGAAGATGAGGATCACCGGGCCGGGGCCGGACAGCCGGAAGGCGCCGAGGATCCAGAAGGCGATCGCGGCCGCGACGGAGAGCACCGCCATCTGCGTCCACATGGCCGCACCGGTGGTCCCCACGGCGGCACCGAGTGCGGCGTACCCGACCACCCCGAGGCCGACCACCGCGATCTTGCCGGCCTGCTGCGAGTAGGGCTCGTGCCGGCCGAACGCCGAGGCGAGTGCACCGAGGGCGGCGAAGCCGGCCGGATGCGGCAGATCCAGCAGCCCTCCCGCGACGAGGACTACGAGAACTGCCGCCCCGACGCGCAGCGCCGGAGCGCGCGTGGCGTCCGCACTGCGGAACTCGAGCGACTCGCGCCACGCCGTCGGCGAGAGGGAGTGCGCGAGGGCGATCCGCGAGTGACGGAGGCGGCTGCGGTCCGGGACAGAGGTAGCGAGGGGCACTCCCCCAGTGTAGATATTTCACGTATAAATTAAATATAAATCGATTGTGAGACTCATCGCTAGAATGGGCCCATGACGGACGCCACCCAGCCCGAGGACTTCGTCGACCGCGTGCGGGTCGGCTGGGCCGAGACGTACCCCGACATCGACACGCGACCCATCGACGTCGTCGGCCGCATCACGCGGATCAGCTCCCTGGTGCTCGCCCAACTGGACCGCGAACTCGTCCCCAGCGGCGTCACGCGCCCCGAATTCGAGGTGCTGTGCGCCCTCGCCCGCAGCGAATCACCGCTGCGCGCCAGCGAAGTCACCTCCGTCACCGGACTGAGCGGCGCTTCCACCACCAAGCACGCGGACCGCCTCGTCGGACTCGGCCTCGTCGAACGTCAGCGCTTCGAGCGGGACGGTCGCGTGGTCCTGCTCGCACTCACCGATGCGGGGCGAGCCGTGGTCGACACCGAGTTCCCGCGCCGCCTCATCGCGTGCTGAAGCCCCGCGACGAGATGCGGAGCCCCGGCCTTGGCGACGGCGATCGTGAGCGCCACCAGTCCAGCCGCGGCGACGGCGCGGTACGGCGTGCGGTACACCCGGTGCACCGCGGCCAGG
>NZ_WVTE01000142.1:0-5182 GCF_009939605.1 Rhodococcus sp. YH1
CCCGCGTGGATCTCGGAGCCGTCCGCGAGCCGCACACCGTAGACCTCGCCGCCGTCGCGCTGCAGGAGCGAGGTGACGGTGGTGCTCTGACGCACTCGCACGCCGAGGGCACGGGCGCGGGTGCCGTAGGCCATTCCGGTCATGTAGGCGTCGCCGTGGCCGCCGAGTGGTTCGTACGCGAAGGCCGCGAAGGGATCGAGGGCGATTCCGGGCAGCAGTCGGCGGACCTCGTCGGCGTCGATCGTCTCGACGGGCACACCGAGGGAGCGGTGCATCTCGACGTTGGCGGCGAGCGGGGCGGTGTTGTCGGGCCCGACGCCGACGACGTATCCGGTCTGCCGGAAGCCGATGTCGGTGCCGAAGATCTGCTCGGCCTCGGAGAAGACCTGCACGCCGTGCCAGGCCATCGCCGCCAGCGACGGAACGCCGTAGTGGCAGCGGACGATGCCGCTCGACTTGCCGGTCATGCCGGAACACAGAGTTCCGCGTTCCAGGACGAGAACGTCGGTTTCGCCGCGCTCGGCGAGGCACCAGGCCGCAGCCAGGCCCTCGAGTCCGCCGCCGACGATGACGATGTTCGCGGTTTCGGTCATCGTGCTTCCTCACAACTCGCAACAGGGGGTGGTTTCGTGTTGAGAAACAGTGTTGCACGAAATGAAACAGTTGTGTCCGCCCCCGTGTGACAACGACGTAAAACCTGCTGGGCGGCAACGTTCCATCGTTGACGCCGGTAGCCTCGTCCGCATGACCCCCGCCGTCCGCCCGGTCACCAGACGGGACATACCGGTCTTCGCCCGCACCCTCGCCGATGCGTTCTTCGACGATCCGGTGATGATGTGGATGTGGCCCGACGACGAGCGCCGGCGCCGAGGTCTGCCACGCATGTTCGCCGCGGAGGCGCGCCACCACCTGCTGGCGCACGGCGGACTCGAGATCGCCGAGGGTCCGGACGGTGCCACCGGGGGTGCGACCATGTGGGCGCCACCGGGCCGATGGAAGGTCACCGGCTGGCGGTCGGTCCTGGTCACCGCGGGAATGATTCACGCGCTCGGCGGCCGCGCCCGCGTCGGCGCCGAGGTCAACGGCGCGCTCGAGGATGCGCATCCGGCCGAGCCGCACTGGTACCTCTCCGCCATCGGGACCGGAAACGCCACGCGTGGAGGGGGATTCGGGAAGGCGCTGTTGCGGTCCCGGCTGGACCGCTGTGACGCCGAAGGCGTGCCCGCCTATCTCGAATCGAGCAAGGAGAAGAACATCTCCTACTACGAGCGGTTCGGCTTCCGGGTCACCGGCGAGATCGCCGTCCCGAACGGCGGCCCCACCCTGTGGAAGATGTGGCGCGCGCCCGTGACGCGGTGACTCGGCGCGCGTCCCGCCGAGCTGTTGATATGCAAGCAATCGCTTGCATATACTCGTCGCTCGTGGGAGATCTCTCGACGGTCACCGCCGGGCCCGACGGCGCGCGCAGCGCCCTGGGCCGGTTCGGGACTTCCGGATGAGCACGCCGGCCGAGAGTCCGAACGCCGTGGACGGTCACGGCCGCAAGACCGGCGAGTGGGCGGAGCCCGACCCGCACGGCGGGGTGATGATGGGCAACTACGTCGACGGTGAGCGCCACGGCACGTGGCGGCACTACTTCGCCGGCGGGGCGTTGCGTTCCGAGGGCGGTTACGACCGCGGCGTCCTGCACGGCCCCTGGACCTGGTACCGCGCCACCGGCGGCCTGCTGCAGCGCGGCGGGTTCGCCCGCGGTGAGAAGCACGGCCACTGGGAGCGCTGGACCACGGCGGGAACGCTCGTCGACAGCGGAAACTGGGAGCACGGCAGGAAGACCGGCGAGTGGACCTACTACGACACCGACGGGAGCATCAGGAAAACGACCACCCACCGGCCGAGGCTGCCGCGCGGGTGACCGAACGAGGGGGAGTGCGGTGACATCGACCTTCGACCGGGATCGAGCCCTGCTGATACGGCTGTGGCGCTCGTGGGCCGAACGGGCACGGGAATTGAGCGACGAGCAGTGGACGGCCCCGACCCGGCTGCCGGGCTGGACCGTTCGGGACCTCTACGTCCACGTCACACCGGACGCCCTGATCGCGCTGCTCGCCGACCCCGCGTCCGACGGCACGGCGAAGGTCACCAGCGCCGCGGAGATGCTCCGCGTCTTCAACGCCGACCCGGTCGCCGCCGAACCGATGCACCGACGGATCGCCGAGATGGTTCGCCGCGCCGCCACCGACGTCGGCCGGGGGACGCTCGTCGAGCGATTCGCCGTCGAACTGCCGCAGGCGTTCGATCGCCTGACCGGCCTCGGCCGTGAGACCGTCGTCCCACATCCTCTGCTGGGCTCGGTGACGCTCGGCGCGCTCCTCGACCTGGCCATCCTCGAAACGACCGTTCACCTGCTCGACGTCGTCGACGCGGTCGGCGGACCGCCGCCCGAACCGGAGGCACTCGAACGCACCCGCAACGTGCTCGCCGCCGTCCCGGATGCGCGGGCCTTCATCGAGGCGGCATCGGGCCGGTCGGGCGCGCGGATACTGCCGGTGATGCGATGAGGCAACCGCGCATGTGACGCGGCACGGCTCCCGCGATCTCGTCCGCGTGCTCGGACTGCCGAGCAGCAACGTCAGCGCGACGGTGCGCAGCCTGGTCCAGCTGGGACTGGTGGCCCGCACGTCCAACCCCCGCGACGGACGGTCCCACCCCCTGCACCGGACGCCCCCGCCCCTGGCGGAACGCAACGGCCACCTGATCCGCCGGATGTGGATCACCGGTGTGGCGCGCCTGCTGTCCGAGATGGAGCCGGACGACGCGGCCGCCCTCGTCGCCGTCGCCCCGCTGCTCGAGCGCCTGGCCGCGCTGTCCGCAGACCACCCGCTGGCGGGTTGACCGCTCGTTCCCGCGCGGCGCGCCGGCGGCGTATCCCGACCGGGCCGTGTCGGCTCCCCGGTGACGCCTCCGGCGAGCACTACCCTCGGGCACCATGACCGCATTCGACGACCTCGACGACTATCTCGCTCTCCCTCGCGTCACCGCGCTCGCGCTGTCGCCGGACGGGACCCGCGTCGTGATCGCCCAGTCCACCCTGGACGAGGAGGGGACCGGGTACGTCGGGGCGCTGTGGGAGGTCGACCCGCAGGGGCATGCGCCCGCCCGGCGGCTCACATGGGGTGCGAAGGGCGAGTCGAATCCCGTCTTCACCGCCGCCGGCGACCTGCTGTTCACCGCCGCCCGGGCCGACGGGACGGACGGCGACGACGCCCCCGCCGCGCTGTGGCGGCTGCCCGCCGCCGGCGGCGAAGCACAGCGCGTGGTCTCCCGCAAGGGTGGGGTGCGCGGCGTGTGGGCGGCCGAGGCGGCGGACCGGATCGTGGTGACGGCGGACGTACTCGGCCGCACCGACGGCGACGACGAGCGGATCCGGGACGCCCGCAAGAAGCGCAAGGTCTCCGCCGTGCTGCACACCGGATACCCGGTGCGCCACTGGGATCACGACCTCGGACCGGCCGAACCGCACCTGCTCGCCCTCGCGGACGGCCCACACGCGCCCCTGTCGGACCTGACCCCCGGGCCCGGAGGCGCCCTGCGTGAGGCGTCCCTCGACCTCGCCGCCGACGGCAGCTTCGTCGTCACCACCTGGTCGGTGCCCGGGCCGCTCGCGTCCCGCCGCACCACCCTGGTGCGCATCGACACCGACACCGGACTGCGCACCGTCCTCGTCGACGACGAGGCCGCCGACGTGTTCGCCCCCGCGATCGCGCCGGACGGCACCCGGGTGGCGTTCCTGCACGAGACGCACTCCGACCCCGAGACGGCGCCGCGAATCACTCTGCGGCTGTTCGACCTTCGATCGGGTGAGACGACCCAGCTGGTGCCCGGGTGGGACCGGTGGCCGACGTCGGTCGTCTGGCGGCCCGACTCCGGGGCCCTGCTCGTGACCGCCGACGAACACGGCCGCGCCCCGATCTTCCAGGTGGCGCTGTGGGCCGACGTCCCCACGCCGTTGACCACCGACGCCGCCGCCTACACCGACCTGCGCGTCGCGCCCGACGGAACGTGCGTCTACGCCCTGCGCGCCGCCTACGACACACCGCCGCACCCGGTGCGGATCGCGCTCGACGCCCCCGGCACCGTCACCGCGCTGCGCGCCCCCGCGGAGCAGCCCGAACTGCCCGGCCGCCTCACGGAGATCACCACCGCCGCCGCCGACGGCACCCCGCTGCGGGCCTGGCTGGCCCTGCCGGCCACCGCCGATCCCGACGCGCCCGCGCCACTGCTGCTGTGGATCCACGGCGGCCCGCTCGGCTCCTGGAACACCTGGTCGTGGCGGTGGAACCCGTGGCTGCTCGTCGCCCGCGGCTACGCCGTGCTGCTCCCGGACCCCGCGCTGTCCTCCGGTTACGGGCAGGACTTCGTCCAACGCGGGTGGGGCCGCTGGGGCAAGGAGCCCTACACCGATCTGATGGCCCTGACCGATGCGGCGATCGAACTACCCGAGATCGACGCCGAGCGCACCGCCGCGATGGGGGGATCCTTCGGCGGCTACATGGCCAACTGGATCGCCGGGCACACCGACCGATTCCACGCGATCGTCACCCACGCGAGCCTGTGGGCCCTGGACCAGTTCGGGCCCACCACGGACTCGGCCTGGTACTGGGCCCGGGAGATGACTCCCGAGATGGCGGTGGAGAACTCGCCGCACCTGTACGTCGCCGACATCGTCACCCCCATGCTGGTGATCCACGGCGACAAGGACTATCGCGTGCCGATCGGGGAGGGACTGCGGCTGTGGTACGAGCTGCTGTCCGAGTCGGGGGTACCCGCCGCCTCCGACGGCTCCACCGTGCACCGCTTCCTCTACTTTCCCGACGAGAACCACTGGGTGCTCAGCCCCCAGCACGCGAAGATCTGGTACGAGGTGGTCGAGGCGTTCCTCTCGGAGCACGTGCTCGCGCGCCCCCGGGAACTGCCCGAGGTGCTCGGCTGACGCGGATCGCGCCGGTGCGCGGCTGACGACGCGGATCGCACCGGTGCGCGGCTCGGGATTCGAGTGCCTCGTCGAGGGAACGAAGCGCCGGCGGAAGAGCGTCGATCTGCTGCCGTGCACGCCGTCGCGCCGCGTCGAGTCCGGCGTCGTACTGCGACAGCCGCCGCCCGCCCCGCATCACGGGCACCAGCA
>NZ_WVTE01000143.1:0-5070 GCF_009939605.1 Rhodococcus sp. YH1
TCCCGTCGCTGCGCTCGCCCCGGTGACCTGTCCCGTCGCTGCGCTCGCCCCGGTGACCTGTCCCGTCGCTGCGCTCGCCCCGGTGACCTGTCCCGTCGCTGCGCTCGCCCCGGTGACCGCGACGCGGGAAGTCCGCGGCGACCCCCGCCGCGAGTTCCAGCAGGGCTCGCCGGGTGCGTGGCTGCAGCCGGGCCAGGTCCACCTCCGCACCCTCCTCGAGGTGCGGATCGAACGGCAGCACGTGGACGGCGCGGCAGCGCCGCGCGAAGTGCTCGACCAGCCGCTCCACGTCCACCTTGCCGGACCGGGGCCGCACGGCGTTGACCACCGCCACCGAGCGGGCCACCAGGTCCCGGTAACCGTGGGCGTCGAGCCAGTCCAGCGTCGCCGAGGCGCTCCGTGCGCCGTCCACCGATCCGGAGCTGACGACCACCAGCGTGTCCGCGTTCTCGAGAATCGCGCGCATCGCCGAGTGCATCAGTCCCGTGCCGCAGTCGGTGAGCACGATGTTGTGGAACCGTTCGAGGAGTGCCAGTGCCCGCTCGTAGTCCCGCGCGCTGAACGCCTCCGAGACGGCCGGGTCGCTGTCCGAGGCCAGCACCTCGAGGCGATGCCGGTTCTGTGAGGTGTGGGCCCGGACGTCGCCGTAACGGTGGATGTGCGCCTCGTCGCGCAGCAGCGTGCGCACCGTGCCGGACGCTCGGTCGGCGACCTTCTGGCTCAGTGTCCCCCGGTCGGGGTTGGCGTCCACCGCAACCACCCGGTCGCCCCGCAACGACGCGAACGTCGACCCGAGCGTGACCGTGGTGGTGGTCTTGCCGACCCCACCCTTCAGGCTCAGCAGCGCGATCCGGTAGCAGCCGTGCAGCGGTCCGCGCACCTGCTCGACCAGTTCGCGGCGCTGCCGGCCCCGCCGGCTGTCGCCGGGATCGATGCGCCCGCCGGTGCCGCGGTACACGGCCCGGCGCCACCCCCGCGCGGGCGCCGGCTGCACCCGGCTCACGAGAAGCGATGCGTCCAGATCCCGCGCCGACGGCTGCGCCGTCCCCGTCCGCTCGCCGTCCTCCGGCACCACGTCGTCCCCCGTCCCCGGTCCCCCACGGCCCGGCCGACGCGGACGATAACAGATCAGGTCAGGCCGGCGTACGAGTGCAGACCGGAGACGACCATGTTGATGATGAAGAGGTTGAACAGCATGGCGACGAAGCCGGCGACGTTGATCCAGGCCGCGCGCGTGTTGCGCCAGCCCGACGTCGCGCGGGCGTGCAGGTACGCCGCGTACATCACCCAGGTGATGAACGAGACGGTCTCCTTGGGATCCCAGCCCCAGAACCGGCCCCAGGCGGCCTCGGCCCAGATCGCGCCGAGGATGATGCCGGCACCGAACAGCGGGAACCCGATGATGGTGGTGCGGTACGCGAGACGGTCCAGGGTCTGCGCGTCCGGCAGGCGCTCGGCGATCCGGCCGAACACGCCGCGACCCTCCTCGCCCTTCGGGAACCGGATGCGCAGCAGGAACAGCAGGCTGGCGACGCCGGAGACCAGGAAGATGCCGCTGCCGACGCTGATGATGGTCACATGGATGGGCAGCCAGAACGACTGCAGGGCGGGCACGACGGGCGCGGCGTCGGCGTACAGCACGGTCGCCGCGAGGAACATCAGGATCAGCACCGGCACGAGAAGGTAGACCCACATGATCCGGTAGGCCGGCCGGCGCAGCACCACCAGGCCGAACAGCACCGCCGCGGCGCACGCCATCGACACGAACTCGTACATGTTGCCGAGCGGGAAGCGCTCGGTGGACAGCCCGCGCAGCACGATCGACGTGACCTGCAGGGCGGCCACCACGACGACGAGCGCGCGCCCCATGTTGCCGAGACGCTCGGACAGCGTCCGGCCCCGCGGCTCCTCCACCCGGCCCGGACCGTCCGGCGCCGACGGCGGCTCGCCGGCCGCGCCGACGGCGACGAGCGTGCGCTCGCGCTCGGCGACGAGATCGGCCCGGTGCGAGGCGTACTCGGCGATCAGCAACACCAGCGCGAGCACCAGCACCGCGAACGCCGATTCGAATGCCCAGTCGCTGTACTGCGCGAGGGTCTCGTTGAGGGTCATGCCTTCTTCTCCTGTGCTGCCTTCGCACGTGCGGTCGTGTCGTCGCCGAGCAATCGGCCGGTCAGACGCTCGAACTCGTCACCCCATCCGGCCTGGTCGGTCCGGGCGAGACCACCGAGTTCTACTACGGTACGTCGTTCCCCGTCGGCCACTGTACCGGCCGGGTAGGCCCGCACCCAGATCCGGCGGCGCTTGATCAGCAACGACACCAGTAGCCCCACCATCATCGTGATCGCCGAAACCAGCACCCAGGTCTGCGCCGGGTCGTGCGAGACCTGCAGGTTCACGAAATCGGTCGCGCCGTCGAAGCGGATCTGTGTCCCGTCGGGGAGCGTCACGCTCTCCCCCGCGAACAGGTTCACCCGGTCCTGCTTGACCAGCCGGCCCTGGTTGATCAGCTCACCGTTGAGGGAGAACAGCGACTGCGGGGTGCCGGTGTCGAGACCCGTGTCGCCCTTGTAGATGTCGATCGCGACGGCGGGATCGGTCAGCGCCGGGTAACCGGAGGACAACAGGTTGCCGTGGAACACCGCGGTGGGCGCGAACAGGCCCTCTATCGCGATCTGGTTGCGCCGCCGCTCGTCGGGATCCGGGTACATCCCGCCCGGCGGGTCGAACCGCATCGCGCCGCTGCTGAGGAAGGTGGTCGCGTCGTCGGGCCGCCACTGCAGCGTCTCGGTGCGGGTCTCGCCGTCGGGCCACGTCACCGTGAAGGACGGCGCGAAGCCGTGGCCCTGCAGGTAGACGCGGTCGCTACCGACCCGCAGCGGGTGGTTGACCCGCAGCTGCGCGTCGCGCCAGGTGTTCGTCGCCAGGTCGGCCCCCGCCTGGTAGTCGATGTTCGAGGTGAACATCTCGGCCTGCCCGTTGTCGAGATAGTCCGCGGAGAAGTCCTTCACGCGGATGCACATCGGAGTCAGGCCCGTGCCGTCGAGGGTGTTGCCCGCGCGGAACGAGTCGAACGCCGCCGGCGAGCTCGTGCAGAACTCCTCACCGTTGGCGACCAGGATGCGCTGGCCCTCGTAGCCGAACAGCTTGCCCACCGCGACCGCGGCGAGCAGACCCACCAGCGCGAGGTGGAACAGCAGGTTGCCGGCCTCGCGCAGGTACCCCTTCTCCGCGGAGAGCGTGAGCTCGCCGTCGCGCGCGCCGCGCCCCGCGGTCGTCTCCACGCCGCGCTCGGCGATGCGCCAGCCCCGCAGCTGACCGCGCACCCGGGCGAGCACCTCCTCGGGCGAGGCGTCGACCGTGGTCTCGAGGTGGTGCGGCAGCCGCGACAGGTTGCGCGGCGCCGGCACGGGCCGGGTGCGCAGCGCCCGGTAGTACTCCGTGCAGCGCGGCAGGATGCAGCCGATCAGGGAGACGAACAGCAGCACGTAGATCGCGGTGAACCAGAAGCTGCCGAACACGTCGAACAACTCGAGCCGGTCCAGGAGCGGCCCGAGGGTCGGGCGCGCGGCGATGTACTCGTCGACCTTGCCGGAGTTGAGGCTGCGCTGCGGCAGCAGCGCGCCGGGGATCGCGGCCAGCGCGAGCAGGAACAGCAGCACCAGCGCGGTGCGCATCGACGTCAGGCCGCGCCAGGTGTTGCGGACGAACGCCGCGGTGCGACCGGCCGGGCCCTGCCGCGGCGGCGGGGTCGGCGACGGTGGGGCGGTGGGGGTGTCGGTGGCCGTCATATTGGCATCGTGACCTCGGAAATAAAGGCGTCCCGGATCCAGGAGACGAACACGTCCCAGGCGCCGGTGACGAGGGCGATTCCGACGGCCACGAGCATGAAGCCGCCGACGAGTTGGACGGTGCGGGCGTGGGCACGCAGCCAGCCCACCCCGCGCAGGGCCCGCGCCGAGCCCAGCGCGAGAACGACGAAGGGCAGCCCGAGGCCGAGGCAGTACGCCACGATCAACGCGACGCCCCGCGCGGCGGTGGTGCCCTCGGTCCCCGCGGCCAGGGAGATCACCCCGGCGAGCGTGGGACCGAGGCACGGCGTCCACCCGAGGGCGAAGACGCCGCCGAGCAGCGGCGCGCCTGCCAGTCCGGAGATGCGCCGGGGTTCGGGGCGGGTGTCGCGCTGCAACGCCGGGATCAGCCCGACGAACACCAGGCCCATCACGATGGTGACCACCCCGCCGATCCGCATCAGCACCTCGCGGTTGACGGAGAGCACGGAGATCGCGCCGAACACCGACGCGGTGGCGAGGACGAACACGACCGTGAATCCGGCGACGAACAGCGCGGCGGCCCCGGCGACGCGCAGGCGCCCGTCGTCGCGGACGGTGGTGGTGCGCCCGCGCGCCTCGGCGGCGGTCACCGCGGGGGCCTCGGCACCCACGACACCGGCCAGATAGGACAGGTAACCGGGCACGAGCGGCACCACGCAGGGCGATGCGAAGGACACGAGTCCGGCCAGCAGGCACGCCCCGAGGGCCAGCAGCAGCGGGCCGGACGAGGCGACCGACTGGAAGGTGTCCCCGATGCCCGCGGCGAGGACGGCCTCGCTCACCAGCGGATCACTGCTCACCACTGCACCACCCATGCCACTGCACCACCCATGTCACTGCTCGGACGGACTTTCCGCGGCCACGCGCTCGACGACCGGCTGCAGATCGCTCGCGAGCAGTTCGGTCAGGAACACGGCGGCGACGCGGTGGTCACGGTCGAGGACGACCGTGGTCGGTACGACCGAGGTCGGGTAGTTCGCCCCCAGGGCGAGCAGCGAGCGCATCGACGGGTCGTAGATCGACGGGTAGCCCACCCGGTTGTCGACGACGAAATCCTGGGCCTTGTCGCGCTGGTTGTCGCGGACGTTGATGCCGAGGAACTGCACGCCCTGATCCTTGGTGGCCTCGTAGACCTGCTCGAGGTCGTCGGCCTCGCTGCGGCACGGGGCGCACCACTGGCCCCACACGTTGAGCACCACCACCTGGCCGGCGTAGTCGTCGAGCGAGAGGGTCTGCC
>NZ_WVTE01000144.1:0-4960 GCF_009939605.1 Rhodococcus sp. YH1
CTGCTGCGGTACGCGGCGCATCCGGCCCTGCTCCGCCGGTCTCACCGGCACCGTCCGGATGCGAATTGAACGCGAGTATTTGCTCGTGTAAGCATCGGCCCATGGTGGCACAGGAGATTCGACAGGACGCGCAGGCGGTGCGTTACCCGCACCGATACGTCGGCATCCGACCCAGAAACGAGCGCATCGGGCGGCCCCTGCGCGCCTACGCGCGGATCGGTGCCGTCGACGAGGAACTGCTCGACCGGATCGGCCGCCGGATGGTCGCCCGCGACGAGGTGGGCGCGGACCTGGTGCGCGCGATGCGCCGCCCCCGGACGGACGCCGAGCGGGTGACCATGGCGCAGTTCCATCGGGCGCTCGAGCACGGCATCGACGCGGTGCCGGACGCGCCGGACGCACTGCGACGGTTCTTCGCCGTGGTCGATCACGTCCCCGAATGGGTGGACTTCGGCCTGGTGGAGAAGGGTGCCCGGGCCTTCCGCCGGATGGGCCGCAGCCGCATCGACGTGCTGCTCCAGCTGTCGCTCATCGGCGGTTACCGGTTCGGTGGGCCGCCGGATCTGCTGGTCGAGACCGGGGGCCTGACCGGTTCGACCGCGATGCGACGCCTCGGCGAAACCCAGAAGTGGGGTACGGCGGTCGGCGAGCCCGGTGGGATGCGCCGGGACGGTGAGGGATTCAAGCTCACCGTGCACGTGCGCGCCATGCACGCGCTGATCAACCACCAGTTCGAGACCAACGGTCGATGGGACATCGAACGCTGGGGGCTGCCGATCAACCAGACCGACCAGGCGGCAACCCTGGGGCTGTTCAACGGCACACTGCTGCTCGGCATGCGGGCGCTCGGCTACTTCGTCACCCGTGAGGAGTCCCGGGCGGTGATGCACCTGTGGAAATACGTCGGATGGCTCATGGGCATCGACGAGGACTGGCTGTTCGACACCGAACGCGAGCAGCACGTGTTCAACTACCACGTGCTGTTGGTGCAGGACGACGTCACGCCCGCGGGGGCCGCGCTGTCCGGGGCCCTCGTGGAGGGCCAGCGCACCCTCGACTACGGCCGGTTCGGCGACGTGCGCGGCCGGTACGAGCGGCAGCGCCTGCTGAGCATGCTCCGGTACTTCCTCGGCGCGCAGAGCCTGCGGGAGCTGGGTCTGCCCGTCACCCCGGCATGGGCGGTTCCGCCGGTGGTGGTCAAGAACGTCGTCATCTCCACAGTGGTCGCACGCACGCGCACCGGGAGGCGGTTCCTCGAGCGGCTCGGCGACCGGGCCGCACGGCGCGAACTCGCCTCGAAGTTCGGGGCGTCGAGGCCCGCCGTCGGCGCGCTGCCCGGCTGAGCTTTTCCCGGCCGCCCACCGGGGAGCCCGATCGGTCGCGTCGTCCCGGTCGCTAGGCTTGTCCCGGCAAGCCGGACCGCCGGTCTCCAGCAGCTGCGGGCGGCGGTCGTCGAGTGGAGCGGGTGAAGGACGTTGACGGACTCCGGAGAGCTGAGCATCGGGCCCCTTGTGCGCCCGTCCGACGGCAGTGACGACACGGCGAAGGTGGTCGCCGACCTCGTCAATGCCGTCTATGCGGTCGCCGAGGAAGGCATGTGGCCGGAGGGAGCCACCCGGACCTCGGCGAGCGAGATCGCCGAATTGGCCGGTGCCGGCCGGCTCTTCGTCGCCTCGCTCGGCGACCGGATCGTGGGCTGCGTGAAGGTGGTGCAGCTCGACGCCCGCGTCGCCGAGTTCGGGATGCTCGCTGCCGATCCGGAGGTGCGGGGCGCCGGCATCGGCCGTGCCCTCGTGCGGTTCGCCGAGGCCCACGCGGCACGGCTCGGGAGCGAGATCATGCAACTCGAGGTCATCCAGCCGAGAGACTTCGAGCACCCGTCGAAGGTGTTCCTGTCGCAGTGGTATCCGCGAATGGGGTACGTGCCGGTGCGGACGGACGGGCCCGAGGGCATGTACCCCGAACTGGTCCCGCTGCTCGCGGTCCCGTGCGACGTCGTCGTCTACCACAAGCGGCTCGGCTGACCGGTCCGTCTCCGCGTGGCGCCCGGCGCGGGCGGCGGCGACGTGCTTCCATGGTCGGACGAGTTCCGCGAGGAGGCGAGATGACGAGCAACCGTATCGGCCGCCATGCCCGGCGCGCGGGAGCCACGCTGCTACTGACGGCCGCGGCCGTCCTCGGTGCGTCCGGTCCGGCAGCGGCCCAGGACGAGTGGCCCGAGATTCCGTCCTATCCGACACCGATGGTGCCGTTCGAGACCAAGGACTTCCTCACCCCGGCGGACCTCGACTACTGGAATCCGCTGGTGAACCGGAATCGGCTCACGTCACCGTTCGGCACCGGCACCCGGATCGTCTGCGTCGGATTCCACGGCGTGACCACCGACTGCTGGCAGGCCGATCAGAACGGACAGCCGCACAAGCTGATCCGGCTGCCGGCCAATCTGCCGAACGTCACGGGTTCGAGTCTGCCGGGCGGTGGGCCGGGACACTTCGTCTACCCGATCCTCTGAATCCGCACCGCGGACATATCAGCCGGTGAACAACACCGCTGCCTGAGCCGGCAACCGCGCGCCGTCCTTGCGGCGGAACAGTTCCGCCGGCCGGCCGGCGCCCGGACTCGACATGCGCCCGGTGCTGACGAGAGCGTCGACCACGTGGCGGCGGAACGAATCCTTCTGCAGCGGAACGCCGAATATCACCTCGTACAACCGCCGCAGCTCGAGGACGGTGAACTCGTCGCCGAGCAGTCCGTCGGGATCCACGCGCTGCGCGTAGCGGGTTCGCAGATCCGCGACGGCCGCCGCCACCATCTCGGCATGGTCGAAGGCCAACGGCTGCTCGGCCTTTCCGTCGCGCACGCACACGAGGTGGGCGTCGCCCGGAAGGTCCTTGCGAGGCAACGCCGCGGCGTGGGCGATCGAGATCACCCATCCGCGCGGGTCCCGGTCGGGAGCGTCGAACACGCCGATCTGATGGAACCGGATGCCGGTGAGGCTCGTCTTGTCACGCAGTGCACGTCGGGCGGCGTCGGCGGCGCGTTCGCGTTCGTGGAGGAAGGTGCCGGGCAGGGCCAGGTCTCCGAGACTGTGCTCGACCACCAGCACTCGCAGTTCGCCGTCGGAGTAGGTCAGCACGGCGATGTCCACCGCGGTCGAGGGGTGCGGGTACTCGGCCAGCTTCCGGCCCGCCCCGTCCGTCCAGTCGCTCACGGTTGCACTTTAGCGTGATTTTGATCTAAATTGATAGCGCAGATTTGATCGAAATGGTCGGCGGAGGGAGCGGGAAATGGCGTTGACGGCGCAGCAGTGTGACCGGGCGGTGGGGGTGCTTCTCGCGACGGCGGCAGGGGACGCCCTCGGTGCCGGCTACGAGTTCACTCATCCCACCGCCGACGCGGTGATCGACATGATCGGCGGGGGCGTGTTCGGCTGGGAACCGGGGGAGTGGACCGACGACACCGCGATGGCCGTCGCCGTCGCCGAGGTCGCGGCCACCGGCGTCGACCTCGGCGGCGCAGCGGGTCTCGACGCGGTGGCCGCGCAGTTCGTGCGGTGGTTCGACTCCGGCCCGAAGGACATCGGCAACCAGACCCGCGCCGTGCTCTCGCATCGCCCCGCCGGCGCCGCGGCGATGCAGGCCCGCGCCCGCGCGCTGACCGGTCGCAAGGGCGGCAACGGCGCCCTGATGCGGACCGCCCCGGTCGCCCTGTCCTATCTCGGCTCGGGCGACGCGGACGCTGCCGTCGCCGCCGCCGGGGAGGTGGCGCTGCTGACCCACGACGACCCGCAGGCGGTTCAGGCCTGCCGGCTGTGGACGTATGCGATCCGCCACGCCGTCCTGCACGGCACCTTCGACGGTGTCCGCGGCTACCTGCAGGTCTGTCCCGCCGACGTCGCCGGTTACTGGGCTCCGCTGCTCGACCGGGCCGAGCACGGCACGCCCGGCGACTTCGCGAACAACGGATGGACCGTCCACGCCCTGCAGACCGCGTGGTGGGCGATCAGCACCACCGACGATTCCGACGCCGGGCACCTGCAGCGTGCCCTCGAGGCCGCGGTCCGCGCCGGCGGTGACACCGACACCACCGCCGCCATCGCGGGCGGACTGCTCGGCGCCCGCTGGGGAGCCTCGGCGGTCCCCGATCGGTGGCGGCGCATCCTGCACGGCTGGCCCGGGCACACCGCGCACGACCTGAACCACCTGGCCACGGACGCCGCGCGGAAGGGATACGACCGCCGCGCCGCCGTCTCCGCTCACCCCACCGAACTCCAGGAGCAATCGTGACCCTCATCGACGTCGTCCACGGCGACATCACCACCCAGCGCGTCGACGCGATCGTCAACGCCGCCAAGTCCTCCCTCCTCGGCGGCGGCGGCGTCGACGGCGCCATCCATCACGCCGGCGGTCCGGAGATCCTCGCCGCCTGCAAGGCCCTGCGCGCGACGACGCTGCCCAACGGTCTGGACGTGGGCGCGGCGGTGGCCACCACCGCAGGAAAGCTCCCGGCGCGCTGGGTGATCCACACCGTCGGGCCGGTCTACTCGCCTCACGAGGACCGCTCGCACCTGCTGCGGTCGGCGTACACCCGCAGCCTTGCCGTCGCCGACACCCTCGGCGCCCGGACCGTCGCGTTCCCGTTGATCTCCGCCGGTGCCTACGGCTGGCCGAAGGAAGACGCGATCCGGCAGGCGGTCACCGCCCTCACCGCCGCCCGGACCGCGGTCGAGATCGTCACGCTCGTCGCGTACGACCGGAGCGTCGCCGAACTGATGCGCCGCACCCTGGCGTAAGGCGCTGGAGCCGGCGGCCGAATGTCACACGCGTTCAATTGGGGCTGACTCAGGTGGTCCATGCGACACGCTCCCTGACCAGGGGAGATGTCAGTGGGTCGAGCAGCACGAGAGGCGAAGAAGGCTAGGTTCTTCGCCATGCGCATGACGAAGGTGTCGATCGCCAAG
>NZ_WVTE01000145.1:0-4874 GCF_009939605.1 Rhodococcus sp. YH1
CACCTCGGGCACGTGCTCAACGTCGTCCGCAACGTGGACTACGACCGCGTGCCCTCCGAGGGCCCCGACCCCGAGCAGATCTACCACGATGCCCGGCTCGGCGCCGACCTGCAGTCCGCCCTGGACTCGCTGGCGCCGGACTATCGTGCTGCTGTCGTCCTGTGTGACATCGAAGGCCTGTCCTACGAGGAGATCGGTGCCACACTGGGAGTCAAGCTCGGCACGGTGCGCAGCCGCATCCATCGCGGACGGCAGGCGCTGCGTGAGCACCTGCGCGAGCATGGGAAGGTCGAAGTCGGTCGAGTCGATGCGGGGTAGCCGCCAGGAGGATTTCATGACGAGGGCACACCCGACCCGCCGGTTCGGTTCCACGGAGCACCTGGCGAGTGAGGCTGTGGCAGCGTACGTGGACGGCGAACTGCGGATGAACGCGTATCTCCGGGCGGCCGAGCACCTGGCCGTGTGCCCGGAGTGCGCCACGGAGGTCGAGGCCCAGCAGCAGGCCCGGCGCGCGTTGCGCGACGCCGCCCGGACGGCGCCGCCCCCGATGCCGAGTTCCCTCCTGGGTGCCCTCGCCGACATCCCGCAGCACCACCAGGACCTGTCCGCGCCCGGCTTCGGGGGAGTGCTGGCGGCCGACCAGTCCTGGCCCGCCGGGCGGCGCTGGCCGATCCGTTGGCGCCGTTGACGGTGCTCGCGTCCTTCCGCGCCGTGATCGACCCGCGACGGTCGGTGGCGGTGCCACCGGTGCCATCGGTGATACTGGGCACCGTGACTGACGGACACGGGGGAGACGGGCACGCGTGACAGCGGAATCAGTGGAGTCCGAGCGCCGGGCCGCCTCGACGTCGGACACGGACGGCGCTCCCGCGCCGGGCGTGTCGCACCGCGCCGACGCCCCGCGCCTGCAGCCTCGCCCGGTCTATCGCCCGGACGTCGACGCCGCCGCCAGCAGCGTCTTCGGTCGGCCGGCCGGTACGACGGGCTCGTTCGGCCGGTCCGCCGAGGAACGGGCCGCGGAGCCGCGGGTCGGCCACGGTGCGCCCGCCGACCCGGTGCTGGCCGAGGCGTTCGGCCGACCCGTGGGCACCTCCGAGATCCTGCAGCGGCCCCCGGCCGACCCGGATGCCGAGACCGATGCGGACGGCCCCGAGCCCGACCCGTGGCGCGACCCCACGACGAACGTGCGCCTGGGCGCGCCTGCGCAGGCCCGCGACGAGCGCCCGTTGCCGCCCGCCCCCAAGCTCACGCTGCGGGAAGTCCTCTTCGGCGGTCGGATCGAGACCCGCGCCCTCGCGACGCTGGCGGCGGTCGCGCTGACCATCGGCATGATCGGCGGTCTCGTCGTCGCGCTGATCACGTCCGACACCGGCTCCCTCACCAGCCGCAGCGTGACGCTGGCCCAGGTGGAGCAGGACGGCGACCTGCCGACCGGGCAGGTGGCCCGCGTGGCCGACGCGGTGCTGCCCGCCGTCGTCTCCATCCAGGTCACCGTCGGCGACGAGTCCGGCACCGGGTCCGGTGTCGTGATCGACGGTGCCGGATACATCGTCACCAACAACCACGTGATCTCGATGGCCGCGACCGGTCCGGACGCGAAGATCCAGGTCACCTTCAACGACGGCACCAAGGTGCCCGCACAGATCGTCGGGCGCGACATCAAGACCGACCTGGCAGTGCTCTCCGTCGACGTGGACAACCTCACGGTCGCCGAACTGGGCCGTTCCGGGGACGTGCAGGTCGGTGAGGACGTCATCGCCGTGGGTTCGCCGCTCGGGTTGAGCAAGACCGTCACCCGCGGCATCGTCAGCGCCCTCAACCGGCCGATGCGCCTGGGCGGTCAGGGCACCGACACCGACGCCGTGATCGACGCGGTGCAAACCGACGCCTCCATCAACCCCGGCAACTCCGGCGGCCCGCTCGTCGACGCCGAGGGCCGCGTCATCGGCATAAACTCGGCCATCAAGACCGAGACCGGCGGTTCCGTCGGTCTGGGGTTCGCCATTCCCATCGACGACGTCACCGCCGTCACCCAGGAACTGATCCGCACCGGCGCGATGCGTCATCCGGAGATCGGCGTCAACGCCCGCAGCGTCGTCAACGACGTCGCCAGCGGCGCCGAGGTGGCCAACGTGCAGGAGGGCAGCCCCGCGCAGCAGGCCGGGATCGTCGAGGGCGACGTGATCGTCAAGGTCGGGGACCGCGAGGTCACCAGCGCGGACGAGCTGGTCGTCGCGGTCCACGCCCAGAAGATCGGCGAGCCGGTGACGGTGCAGCTGGTCCGCTCGGGCCGTCTCGTGGACGTGCAGGTGACCCCGCAGTCCGACTGACCGTCGGCTCCCTGTTCGCTGGGAATTCGCTGTGACCTGGGTCCTCCGGGCTGCGAACGGCGCGGCACCACGTACCCTGGAGCGGTGTTCGGCAACATCGGTTGGGGCGAATTCATGGTCCTCCTCGTCGCGGCGCTCGTGGTCCTCGGCCCCGAGCGGCTGCCCGGCGCGGTGTCGTGGGTGACCAAATCGCTGCGGCAGGTCCGCGACTACGCGTCCGGCGCGAAGGAGCAGCTGAAGGAGGAGCTGGGCCCCGAGTTCGACGACCTGCGTCAACCCCTGTCCGAACTCAACGAGCTGCGCGGCATGACGCCCAAGGCGGTCATCACCAAGCACCTGCTGGACGGCGACGACTCGCTGCTCACCGGCAACTTCGACAAGCCCGGCACCAAGCCGGTGAGCAAGCCCGTCCCGCCGCCGCTGGCGGCCGGGGAGAAGCCCCCCATCGACTCCGACGCGACGTAGGCCGCTGCGCGGCCGGTGTGTCCTTCGGGCGGCAGGAGCAACCTAAAGGGCACACCGGCGCCGCAGGCGCCTACAGGTGGCGGGTGGTGTCGATCCCCAGCGACATGCCGGCCAGGCCGCGGCGCCGCACGGCGAGCTTCTCGGCGATCTCGCGCAGCGCCGTACCCGCAGGCGACTCGGGGGCGCTGAGAACGATCGGGGTGCCGGCGTCGCCGGCCTCGCGCACCGCCGGATCGAGCGGGATCTGGCCCAGCAGCGGGACGGTCGCGCCGACGGCGCGGGTGAGCCGCTCGGAGACGGCCTGACCGCCGCCCGTGCCGAACACGTCCATCCGGGTACCGTCGGGCAGTTCGAGCCACGACATGTTCTCCACGACGCCGACGATGCGCTGGCGGGTCTGCAGCGCGATGGAGCCGGCCCGTTCGGCGACCTCCGCGGCGGCCTGCTGCGGCGTGGTGACGACGAGGATCTCGGCGCCCGGGATCAGCTGCGCGACGGAGATCGCCACGTCGCCGGTGCCGGGCGGCAGGTCGAGCAGCAGCACGTCCAGATCGCCCCAGAACACGTCGGCGAGGAACTGCTGCAGCGCACGGTGCAGCATCGGCCCGCGCCAGACCACGGGCGTGTTGCCCTGGGTGAACTGGGCGATGGAGATCATCTTCACGTCGTGCGCGACGGGCGGCATGATCATCCGCTCCACCTGGGTGGGCTTGGCGTCGGTGCCGAGCATCCGTGGGATGGAATGGCCGTAGATGTCGGCGTCGAGCACGCCGACGGACAGGCCCCGCGCGGCCATCGCGGCGGCGAGGTTGACCGTGACGGAGGACTTGCCGACCCCGCCCTTGCCGGACGCCACCGCGTAGACGCGGGTGAGCGAGCCGGGCTGGGCAAACGGGATGACCGGCTCGGTGGAGTCGCCGCGCAGCGACTTGCGCAGCTCGGTGCGCTGCTCGTCGGTCATGACGTCGAGCTCGACGCGCACGGCGGAGACCCCGGCGACGTCGGCGACGGCCTTGGTGACGCGGTCGGTGATCTCGGTGCGCAGCGGACAGCCGGCGGTGGTCAGGTAGATGCCGACGTCGACGCTGCCGTCGCCGCCGATCTCGATGCTCTTGACCATGCCGAGCTCGGTGATGGGCTTGCGGATCTCGGGATCCTGGACCCGCGCCAGGGCGCTGCGAACGTCGGACTCGCTGACTGCCATGGCATCAATCGTAGGTGGCGCCCGATCAGTGGATGCGCGGCAGGTCCGCCGCGCTGGGGGTGACACCGGTCGAATAGGCGGCCGACCAGGCGAGCACGTTGGCAACGTATGCCATGGAGTTGTTGTAGCGATGGATGGCCTTGGTGGCCTGCGCGATGTCGTGCATGTTGTTTCCGCCGTCGCACAGGTACTTGGCGGTGGTGAGGGTGGAGTCGTACAGGTTCTGCGGGTCGGCGTCGCCGTCGCCGTCACCGTCGCCGGCGTAGAGCTTCCACGTGGACGGGATGAACTGCATGGGGCCGACCGCCCGGTCGTAGACGGTGTCGCCGTCCAGGGTGCCGCCGTCGGTGTCACGGATGACGGCCTGGCCGCGCAGGCTGCCGTCGAGGGGCAGGCCGATCACGGGTTCGAGAAGGTTGCCCTTGTCGTCGGCCTTGCCGCCCTTGGCGTGGCCGGACTCGACCTGGCCGATGCCGGCGAGCAGCGTCCAGTACATGTTGCAGCCGGGGTTCTCGGCGGCGAGGATCCGCTCGGCGTTCTGGTAGGCGGCGAAGTTGATGCCGGGGATCCCGAGGGGGCCGGGCTGCAGCGGCGCCGGGGCGGCGGGTGCGGGCTCCGGGGCGGGCGCGGGGGCCGCCGCGGGTTCCGCGGTAGGCTCCGGGGCGGTCATGAGGGCGGCTGCGGCGGCGACGTCGCGGGAGACCCCGTCGGCGACGTAGGTGGTCTCGGACGCGGCGGTCACGGGCTCGGCCACCGCTTCGGTGTCCTGGACGCCGAACAGGGTCTTCGGGCTCGCACCGGCGCTGGTGGCGGCGGCGACCACGCCGACCGGAACCAGTCCGGTGAGGGCGATGACCGAATTGCGGCGAAGCTTG
>NZ_WVTE01000146.1:0-4799 GCF_009939605.1 Rhodococcus sp. YH1
AGGCCAGGCCGCGGGCCGCCGCGCGCTGGGTGCGGGAGCCGGACAGGGCGCGGGCGAAGACGGCCTCGGCGATGCCGGTGACCGGGACGCCGAGGTCGAGGGCGGACTTGACGGTCCAGCGGCCGGTGCCCTTCTGCTCGGCGGCGTCGACGATGACGTCGACGAGGGGCTTGCCGGTGGTGGCGTCGGTCTGGCGCAGGACGTCGGCGGTGATCTCGATCAGGTAGGACTCGAGGGTGCCGGTGTTCCACTCGGAGAACACGTCGGCGATCGTCGTGGCGTCGTAGCCGAGGGCGTCGCGCAGCAGGTTGTAGGCCTCGCCGATGAGCTGCATGTCGGCGTACTCGATGCCGTTGTGCACCATCTTCACGAAATGGCCGGAGCCGTCGGGGCCGATGTGGGTGCAGCACGGGGTGCCGTCGACGTGGGCGGAGATGGACTCGAGAAGGGGGCCGAGGGCCTCGTAGGACTCCGTGGGGCCACCGGGCATGATCGACGGCCCGTTGAGGGCGCCTTCCTCGCCGCCGGAGATGCCGGCGCCGACGAAGTGCAGGCCGCGTTCGCGCAGTGCGGCTTCGCGGCGGATGGTGTCGGTGTAGAGGGCGTTGCCGCCGTCGATGATGATGTCGCCGGGTTCCATCGCGTTCGCGAGTTCCTCGATGACCGCGTCGGTGGCCTCGCCGGCCTTGACCATGATGAGCACCCGGCGCGGCTTCTGCAGGGCGGCGACGAACTCTTCGACGGTTTCGGTGCGCACGAAGTCGCCGTCGTCGCCGTGGGCTTCGAGCAGGGCGTCGGTCTTGGCGACACTGCGGTTGTGCAGCGCGACGGTGTGGCCGTGGCGGGCGAAGTTACGGGCGATGTTCGATCCCATGACGGCCAGGCCGGTCACGCCGATCTGGGCGCGGGGATTCTCGGTGCGTTCGACGGTCATGGGTACAGCTTCCCCCGAACCCGGACGGGATCGAAATCGGGGGCGTGCTACGGGTGGGGCCGGCGCCGGTTCACCAGGCGCGCAGCAGGCGGCCGAGTTCGGTCAGCCACGGCACGGCGACCGCGATGGTGGGGACGACGAGGATCGCGACGGCGGCGGCGTACGCGATGACGGCGGTGCGCAGGTCCGGTCCGGGTTCGGCGAGGCGTTTGACCCGCAGCAGCGTGGAGGGGCCACCGACGGCGAGGGCGCCCTGGGGGGTGCGGGCGCCGGCGCAGGCCACCAGGGCCCGGGCCAGCGGGGTGGGTCCGGTGACGCGCACGGCGGAGTCGTCGGCGAGCATCTCGACGAGCAGCTGCACCGAGCCGAGCGCCGACTTGGACCGCACCCAGCGGGGGAACGCCTCGTAGACGGCGGTGAACGCCTCGAGCACGAGGTCGTGCCGGGCCCGCAGGTGCGAGTGCTCGTGGCCGAGGACGGCGCGGATCTCGTCGTCGCCGAGGTGGTCGAGGGTGCCTTCGCTGAGCACGACCCGGTGCCGCAGGCCCGGCAGGCAGTAGGCGACGGGTTCGGCAGTGTCGAGGACGCGCACGTAGGACAGCTGGCGTACCGACGCGCCGCTGTCGCGCCGGTCGAGCAGGTCGACGAGCATGCGGTGCCGGGCCCGGCGGCGGCGGGTTCGGACGCCGACCCGCAGAATCGAATACATCAGCCGTGCACCGATCAGCAGGGTGAGGGCGAAGACCACCACGTAGGTCAGCCACAGGGGCAGGCCCAGCGCGTCGATCTCCTGCAGCGGGGCGGTGGTGGGGCGGCCGTCCTCGCCGGGGACGAGCAGCAGCGACGCGATGGCCAGGCCGGAACTGAACGCGGACAGCACGGCCGCGAGGGCCACCGCCTGCCACAGCACCAGGGCGGCGCGGGGGTTGCGGTACGGCCAGGTGGCACGACTGAGCAGGGCCGGTACCGGTCCTGCCAGCAGCAGCGCAAGGATGCCGAAGACCAGCGCAGTGGTCGCGTTCATGGCACCGAGTGTGCCAGTCAGCTCGCCCGACCGGTACCCGGGTCGGCGACGGCGGGACGGGCGTGCCCTTCCTCCTCGGCCTCGAGGGCGGCGAGGGCCTCGCGCAGCGCGGCGGCCTCGTCGGGATTGACACGCCCGATGAAGTGGACGAGGGCGGCGACCCGGCCGGCGGACTCGTCGGCCTGATCCAGGGCGTCGACCATGAGGCTGGCGACGAGTTCTTCGCGGCCGTGCACCGGCACGTAGCGGTGGGCGCGGTCGTCGCGCTGCTGGATGACGAGGTTCTTCTTCGCGAGGCGCTGGAGAACGGTCATGACGGTGGTGTACGCGAGGGAGCGCCGGGCGGCGAGGGCCTCGTGGACCTGCCGGACGGTCTGGGGTTCGGTGGAGGACCACAGGTGGTCCATCACTGCGCGTTCGAGTTCTCCGAGTGCTGCCATGACACGAGTTTACCGGGTCTCCGACGTACGTGTCGTACTACCCGAAGTAGTACGTGTTCTCGTGGCCGCCGGGCCGCCCGCGGTGCCGACGACGTGGCGGGTGCCGATCGGCACGATCAGCGGCCGGTCCGAGACCGGATCGTCGATCACCGCGGCGTCGAGCGCGAAGACCTCCCGCAGCAAGTCCTCGGTGATCACCTCCGCCGGCGCCCCCGACCGCACGATCCGCCCGTCCTTCATCACCACGAGATGGTCGCTGTAGCGGATCGCGAGATTCAGATCGTGCAACACCATCACCACGGTGCGCCCCAGCTCCGAGTGCAGGCGGTCGACGAGGTCGAGCACCTCCACCGAATGCGCCAGATCCAGATAGGTGGTCGGCTCGTCGAGCAGCAGGATGTCGGTGCCCTGCGCCAGCGCCATCGAGATCCACGCCCGCTGCCGCTGCCCGCCCGAGAGCTGATCGACCGGGCGGTCGGCCAGATCCGCGATGCCGGTGCGTTCCAGCGCGACGGCGACCTCGCCCTCGTCGTCGGCGGACCACTGGCGCAGCCACGACTGGTGCGGATGCCGTCCGCGTGCGACGAGGTCGGCGACGGTCAGGCCCTCCGGCGCGACGGGGGCCTGCGGCAGCATCCCCAGCACTCGCGCGACGTCGCGGGTGCGCATCGAGGAGATCGCGTGCCCGTCGAGGAGCACGGTGCCGCGACGCGGGCGCAGCAGCCGGCCCAGGGCCCGCAGCAGGGTGGACTTGCCGCAACCGTTGGGACCGATCACCGTGGTGATCACGCCGGTGGGCACGGTGAGATCCAGATCGTCGACGACGAGCCGGTCGCCGTAGCCCAGGGCCAGGTGCTCGGCGACGAGCCGCGGCGCCGCGGCCGCCGCCGGTTGGGCTGCGGGCGCGCCGATGTCGCGGGAGATGCCGGTCATACGGAGACCTTTCGGTTGGAGCGCACGAGCAGGTACAGCAGGAACGGGCCGCCGAGCGCGGAGGTGACCAGCCCGACGGGCAGGGCCACCGGCAGCACCGTCCGGGCGAGGATGTCGGCCGCGACGACGAGCGCCGCCCCGGTCAGGGCCGAGGCGATCAGCGGCGGGCCGGGGGAGCGGACCAGCCGCAACGCGACCTGAGGGGCGGCCAATGCGACGAACCCGATGGGGCCGGCCGCCGCGGTGGCGATCCCGGCCAGCGCGCACGCGGAGAGCAGCAGCACCGCCCGCTGGGTCTGCAGCCGCACCCCGAGCGAGCGGGCGGTGTCGTCCCCGAGCCGCAGCGCGCCCATCGTGAACGCGCCGGTGACGAGCCAGCCGCCGAGCACGGCGAGCGCGAGCGCCGTGGGCACCACCTGGGACCACCCGGCACCGTTGAGCGACCCGGTGAGCCACACCTGGGCCTGCGAGACGTCGTTGATGTCGGCCGAGACGAGCATCCAGTTGGTCAGCGCGACGAACAGGGCGTTGGCGCCGATGCCGATCAGCACCAGCCGGAAGCCCTCGACGCCGCCGCGCCAGGCCAGCACGTACACCGCCGCCGCGGTGAGCAGGCCCCCCAGCAGCGCCGCGAGCGGCAGGCCGAGCGCGCCGAGCGCCCCGCCGAGCACTCCGGACCCGGTGGCGACGATCAGGGCGACGGCGGCCGCGCTCGCCCCGGCCGTGATGCCCAGAATGTCGGGGCTGGCCAGGGGATTGCGCGAGACCGTCTGGGTCAGCGCCCCGGAGACGGCCAGGGCCGCGCCGACGAGCACCGCCGCCAGGCCGCGGGGCAGCCGCAACTCGAGCACGATGAACCGGTCGAGCTGTTCCCCGCCGCCGGCCAGGACGGCGAGCACCTGCGGCACCGACAACGGATAGTCGCCCCGGCCGAGGCCCACGCACAGCAGCAGGAACGTCGCCACCACCAGCGCCAGGCACACGACCACCATGCGCGGGCGCCACACGAGCGAGACCGGGCCGAGCCGCAGGGCCGGGCGGGACGGGACCGTCGGCCGGTCCGGTGCGGGGTGCGTCGTCGCGGGCGCGGTCACAGCGCCACCAGCCGGCGCCGGCGGACCAGGGCGATGAAGAACGGCGCCCCCATCAGCGCGAGCACGATGCCGACCTGCAGTTCGCCGGGCCGCACGACGATCCGGCCGATCACGTCGGCGAGGACGAGCAGCGCGCCGCCGAGCAGGCCCGAATAGGGGACCAGCCAGCGATAGTCGGGTCCGGTGACGGCCCGCGCCACGTGCGGGACCACGAGCCCGATGAACGCGATCGGCCCGCACGCCGCCGTGGCCGCGCCGGTGAGCAGGGTGATGGCGACGATGCCGACGGTGCGGGCCGCGACGACGTTCGTGCCGAGGGAGCGGGCCACGTCCTCGCCGAGTCCGAGGACGTTGAGGCCGGGCGTGTTGGCCAC
>NZ_WVTE01000147.1:0-4713 GCF_009939605.1 Rhodococcus sp. YH1
ACCGAGAATCGGGCCGAACGCCACCCCGGCGGGGCCGCTGGTGACCCGGGAGAGGTAGATCGAACCGACCTGCTTGAAGACCTCGAACGCCACGGCGGCGAGCAGACCGGCGCGCATCGCGCTGCGGAAGGTGACGGGTTCCCGGGGCAGCCGGGCGATCACCCAGGTGAACAGTACCCACGTCGCGCACACGGAAATGGCGATCGTCGCCACCGTCAGTGCGACGCCGATCCCGGGCACGTTCTCGAGCCGCAGCAGACCGACGAAGAAGTCCATGACCGGTCCGCTGCTCGCGGCCGACAGGGCGAGCGACGCCACGATGGCGAGGCCGAGGCCGAGGAGGGTCAGCACGTCGTTGACCTTGGTGCGCACGAACCCCGTCTTGCCGTGCGGATGGTCCCACATCGCCGTGAGCGCGTCCCGCAGGTTGGTGATCCAGCCGATCCCTGCGTATGCGGCGGTGAGCAGACCGACGGTGCCCACGGCGCTGCGGGAGGCGATCGCGGAGTCCACCAGGCCCTGCACCGTCGCACCGAGTTCGCCGGGGATGTTCTGGGCGATCGCGGTCTGCAGCTGTTCGAGGGTCTCGGGCCGGCCCGCGAGCACGAAACCGGCAATCGAGAACGACAGCATCAGGATGGGAATCAGGGACAGCACACTGAAATACGTGATCCCCGCGGCGTAGTAGTCGCCCTTCTGCTCCTGGTATCGCAGGCCGGCCCGCACCAGATGGTCGAGTGCCGGATGCGCCGCGCGCTGCCGCTCGAGAAACCCCGGTTTCGACGGTTCGGTGGAATCGTCGGCCATCGGTGGGCAACTCCTTCCGCGTTCCGCCGCCCGTGTGCTGCGTCCGGCGCACGCCCCGGCTCACTTGCGGGGCAGGAATCCCACCTTGTCATAGACCTGGCCGAGTGTCCGGGAAGCCACCTCGCGGGCCTGGTCGGCGCCGGTCGACAGGATGCGCAGCAGTTCCGCCTCGTCGGCGAGGTACTCGTCCACCTTCGCCTGCAACGGGATGACGAACTCGGTGAGCACCTCCGCGGTGTCGGCCTTGAGGTCGCCGTACCCCTTGCCCGCATAGCCGGCGACGAGTTCGTCGACCGGCCGGCCGGACAGGGCGGCCTGGATGGTGAGCAGGTTGCTCACGCCGGGCTTGTTCTCGAGGTCGAAGCGGATCTCGCGCTCGTTGTCCGTCACCGCCGACTTGATCTTCTTCGCCGACACCTTCGGATCGTCGAGCAGGTTGATCAGGCCGGCCGGGGTGGCCGCGGACTTGCTCATCTTCGCAGTGGGGTTCTGCAGGTCGTAGATCTTGGCGGTGCCCTTGATGATCTGCGGCTCGGGAACGACGAACGTCTTGCCGAACCGGGTGTTGAACCGCTGCGCGAGATCACGGGTCAGCTCGAGGTGCTGGCGCTGGTCCTCCCCCACCGGCACACGCTGCGGGCGGTACAGCAGGATGTCCGCCGCCATCAGCACCGGATAGGTGAACAGGCCCACGCTGGCGTGCTCGGTCCCCTCCTTGGCGGACTTGTCCTTGAACTGCGTCATCCGGCCGGCCTCGCCGAAACCGGTGATGCAGCTCAGAACCCACGCCAGCTCGGCGTGCTCGGGCACCTGGCTCTGGACGAACAGCACCGACCGGTCCGGGTCGATGCCGACGGCGAGCAGCTGAGCGGCGGCGCGGAGGGTGCGCCGGCGCAGCCCCTTCGGATCCTGCGGCACGGTGATCGCGTGCAGATCGGGGATGAAGTAGTAGGCGTCGAACTCGTCCTGCAACGGAACCCACTGTTGCAGCGCGCCGAGGAAGTTTCCGAGGTGGAACGAGTCGGAGGTCGGCTGGATACCCGACAGCACCCGGGGCCGGGCGGTCGGCGCGGTGGTGTTCTCTTCTGCAGTGCTCGCCATGGTTGTCGATACTTTCACGTGCGCGGAGAGCCGCTCGCGGGAGGTCGGCTCCGATCGGCGGATCCGCCCGGATCAGCGGAACTGCACGGTAACCGGGGCGTGGTCCGACCACCGCTCGGCATAGGTGGCGGCACGCTCGACGCGGGCCTCCTTCGCCCGCTCGGCCAGTTCCGCCGTCACGAGGTGGTAGTCGATCCGCCAGCCGGCGTCGGTGTCGAACGCCTTGCCCCGGTAGGACCACCACGAGTACGGGCCGTCGACGTCCGGGTGCAGGGCGCGCACCACGTCGACCCAGCGGCCGTCGGCGAGCAGCGTGTCGAGCCATGCGCGCTCGCTCGGCAGGAATCCGGACTTCTTGACGTTGCCCTTCCAGTTCTTGATGTCGCGCTCGGTGTGGGCGATGTTCCAGTCCCCGCACACCACCATGTGCCGGGCCGCGGCCCCGGCCTCGGCGGCGCGGTGGTTCAGGTGCGTGGCGAACGACGCCATGAACCGCTCCTTCTCCTCCTGCTTCGGGGTGCCGGCCTCGCCGGTGGGCAGGTACAGGCTGCCGACGGTCACGTCCCCGAAGTCGGCCTCGACGTACCGGCCGGAGGCCGCGAACTCGTCCTCGTCGAACCCGATGCGCGAGGCGTCGGCCGGGCGCCGCGACAGGATCGCGACCCCGGCACGGCCCTTGGCCTCCGATTCGGCGGACACCACGTACCACCCGGCGTCGAGGGCGGGCGCGATCGCCGCGTGGAACTGCTGCTCGGTGGCGCGCACCTCCTGCAGGCACACGATGTCGGCCTGCGCGGTGGCCAGCCACGCGAGCAGGCCCTTGCCGGCGGCGGCACGGACGCCGTTGACGTTGACGGTGGTGATGACGTGAGGCACGACGGTCACGGTAGCCGACGGGCCGGACCCGAAACGACGACGGGACGCCCCGGTGCGGGGCGTCCCGTCGTGTGCGGTCCGTGCGTCAGGCGCGGGCCTTCTGGAGGTTCTCGTCGAGCGCGGCGAGGAACTCCTCGGTGGTCAGCCATGCCTGCTCGGGGCCGATGAGCAGGGCGAGGTCCTTGGTCATCTGTCCCGCTTCGACGGTCTTGATGACGACGTCCTCGAGCTGCTGCGCGAAGTCGATGACCTCGGGGGTGTTGTCGAGCTTGCCGCGGTGCTCGAGGCCACGGGTCCAGGCGAAGATCGACGCGATCGGGTTGGTCGACGTCGGCTTGCCCGCCTGATGCTGCCGGAAGTGCCGGGTGACGGTTCCGTGCGCGGCCTCGGCCTCGACGGTCCTGCCGTCCGGGGTCATGAGCACGGACGTCATCAGGCCCAGCGAGCCGTAGCCCTGCGCGACGGTGTCGGACTGGACGTCGCCGTCGTAGTTCTTGCAGGCCCAGACGTAGCCACCCTCCCACTTGAGCGAGGAGGCGACCATGTCGTCGATGAGGCGGTGCTCGTAGGTCAGGCCCGCGGCATCGAACTCGGCCTTGAACTCTTCCTCGAAGATCCGCTGGAACTCGTCCTTGAACATGCCGTCGTAGGCCTTGAGGATCGTGTTCTTGGTGGAGAGGTAGACCGGGTAGTTCTGCTGCAGACCGTAGGACAGCGAGGCCCGCGCGAAGTCCTGGATGGACTTCTTGTAGTTGTACATCCCCATGACGACGCCGCCGTCCTCGGGGATATGGCACACCTCGTGCTGGATCGGCTCACTGCCGTCCTCCGGCGTGAAGGTGATGGTGACGGTGCCCGGGCGGTCGACCTTGAAGTCGGTGGCGCGGTACTGGTCACCGAAGGCGTGACGGCCGACGATGACCGGCTTGGTCCAGCCGGGCACCAGGCGGGGCACGTTGGAGATGATGATCGGGGCACGGAAGATGGTGCCGCCCAGGATGTTACGGATCGTGCCGTTGGGCGAGCGCCACATCTTCTTCAGGCCGAACTCCTCGACCCGGGCCTCGTCGGGAGTGATTGTGGCGCACTTGACGCCGACGCCGTGCTTCTTGATGGCGTTGGCTGCGTCGACGGTGACCTGGTCGTCGGTTGCATCGCGGTGCTCGATGCCGAGGTCGTAGTACTCGAGATTCACATCCAGGTAGGGATGGATCAGCTTGTCTTTGATGAACTGCCAGATGATGCGGGTCATCTCGTCGCCGTCGAGTTCGACGACCGTTCCTTCAACCTTGATCTTGGACATGTGCGCTTCGCGTCCTCCTAGGAAGTGTCCCTGGTCCCAAGTCGATCGCACTTTGTGGGTGCGATCGTGGTCGGCTCAATGAACCATTTATGGCGTGCTCACACGTGCGGAACACGATCCAAACAAGACGAGCGTACTGCTATCGACCCGGTCCGCCAAGCGGGCCCCGGGCTACCGGCGGGTAACTTTCGCCTGCTCAGGCGCCTCCCGCCGGGAGGTATGGGTCGCCTACCGAAGCATCCGTTCGAGCCGCTAGACTCGCGCCAGGTCATGAGTACCAGCGTGAAGCCCCGGCTTGCTGGTCGGCAACCCTCCGGCCAGGGTGGGGTGCTCCGGGTGATGACCCGGTCGTCCGGCGCCACGCCGCACGACAAGCCGGTCCGATGGAGGTATTCGTCATGAGGGTTGTGATCATGAGCTGTCGCCCCTAGCCGCCCCGACCTCCCGACCACGGCCAGAAGGACATCATGACCGACAGCGAGAACACCCGGCGCGAAGACGGCTGGAGCTTCGAGACCAAGCAGATCCACGTGGGCCAGCCCGGCGGCGGCGACACCCGCGCCCGCGCCCTGCCGATCTACCAGACCACCAGCTACACCTTCGACAGCACCGACCACGCCGCCGCC
>NZ_WVTE01000148.1:0-4688 GCF_009939605.1 Rhodococcus sp. YH1
AACCCGGAAGCTAAGCCCTCCAGCGCCGATGGTACTGCACCCGACAGGGTGTGGGAGAGTAGGACACCGCCGAACACCCGTTACCGGAAGCCCCCCAACCTCGTTGGGGGGCTTCCGGCATTTCCGCGTTCCCTGTGGGGCGCAGCCGAACCCGTCGGTCCTTCGTCGGGATCAGTCCACCGGGACCGCAAGGCGGGTGACCTCCGACCGCCCGCGCAGGGTGACTTCACCTTTCAGCGACCATCGGATGCACTCCGCTTCCGCGGCCACCTCTACCGCCCGGGCCGACGCCACCACGTGGCCGGGGAACGTCTTGGCCACGTCCGACAGCCGAGCCGCTTCGTTCACCGGATCGCCGATCACCGTGTACTCGAATCTCTCGTGAGCGCCCACGTTTCCGGCCACCGCGAGGCCCTCGGTGACTCCGATTCCCGCCTCGCACTCGGGGACCTCGGTGCGCAACCGGCGGGCCATCTCCCGGGCGGCCGCGAGCGCACTGCCCGCCGCGTCGTCCATTGCGACCGGAGCGCCGAAGATGGCCAGTGCCGCGTCGCCTTCGAACTTGTTGACGAACCCGCCGGCCCGGTGCACCTCTTCGACCACCACTTCGAAGAAGCGGTTGAGCAGATGTACGACCTCGGTGGGCGGCCGATCGGCCGCCATTGCCGTCGAGCCGATGATATCGATGAACAGCACCGCGACATGGCGTTCCTCGCCGCCCAGGCGCGGCGACGACGCCAACGCCGCCCGCGCGACGTCCTGCCCGACGTGCCGGCCGAAGACGTCGCGGATCCGTTCGCGCTCGCGGAGGCCGTCGGCCATGCGGTTGAATCCCGCCTGCAGTTCTCCCAGTTCGGTTCCGTCGTAGACGACCACTTCGGCATCGAGGTCGCCCCGCTCGATGCGGGCCATGCCGGACCGCACCGACTCGATCGGCGCGACGCTGGTCCGGGCGGTGAGGAGCATAAGCAACGCCCCCAACAACAAGGCGAGTCCGCCGATCGTCAGGATCGTCACCGCGAACCGGACGGGTGATACGGGACGGACGAAGCTGAAGACCGCCACGAGCATCAGCCCGACGACGGGAACGCCGCTGCCCAGCGCCCAGGCCACCATGATGCGGCCGCTGGTGCCGGTGAGTCGGCGTCGCGGCGTCGCCCCGGCCTCCAAGGCCCGGGCCGCGATCGGCCGCAGGGCGAATTCGCTGAACAGATAGACGAAGCCGCAGACCGTCAGGCCCGCGAGGGCGATGGTGAGGGCGACCTTCGGGATCGTGCGCGGATCCACTGCACCGAACGCGGTCGCGAACAGCACCAGCCCCAGCGCCCAGAATGCACCCTGCTGGGCGGTGAGGCGCATCGGCAGCCGCATGGTTGCACGTCGTTCGTCGGGGGTGGGATCCCGGTCCTCGAGGATCCACCGCAGTTGTGCAAGGCCGAGCCGGGTCCCGAAGGCCGTTCCCAGGACGATCGCCCCGCCGACGTAGACGGGTGCTATGACGCCGGTGACGACGACGAACTCCGGACGCAGCACCGAGGGGCCCGGGACGACGACGTTGATCAACAACGCCGTGATCGCGGCCCCCGCGATGTTCGTGCCGAGCAGCAACAGGGTGAGCAATGTCTGCACGCGAACACGTTGGCGCCGGACGGATTCCGCGGGCGCGCCGAGCAGCGGCGAGCCGAGGGGCGAGGTGCGGCGGGTGCGAGGCATGGTCGTTCGAGAGTAGTCCGGAGCGATCCTCTAGGGTGGCAACGTGCGCCTTGTGATTGCCCGCTGTCGAGTCGACTACGTCGGACGTCTGACGGCACACCTGCCGATGGCGCGTCGGCTGCTCTTGGTCAAAGCCGACGGATCGGTCAGTGTGCACGCCGACGACCGTGCCTACAAGCCGCTGAACTGGATGAGTCCGCCGTGCTGGCTGGTCGAGGAGTCCGCAGACGAGGCGCACGCCCTGTGGGTGGTGACCAACAAGACGGGTGAGCAACTCCGGATCACCATCGACGAGATCGAGCACGATTCGAGCCACGAGCTGGGTGTGGACCCGGGCCTGATCAAGGACGGTGTCGAGGCGCATCTGCAGGAACTGCTCGCCGAGCACGTCGAAACCCTCGGCCCCGGCTACACCCTCGTCCGCCGGGAATACCCCACGGCCATCGGTCCGGTGGACCTGCTGTGCCGGGACGCGGACGGCGGCACGGTGGCCGTCGAGATCAAGCGACGCGGCGAGATCGACGGTGTCGAGCAGCTGACCCGGTACCTCGAGTTGCTCAACCGGGACCCGTTGCTCGCGCCCGTCAGCGGTGTCTTCGCGGCGCAACAGATCAAGCCACAGGCCAAGACCCTTGCGACCGATCGCGGTATCCGCTGCCTCGTGCTCGACTACGACGCCCTGCGCGGCACCGAGAGCAACGAGTTCCGGCTGTTCTGATATGCCCCGCCGCAACGTTCCCCGATCGCAGCGCCGGCGCCGGCCCGATATCGGCGGGTCGACGTTCTCCGGGGCCACCTCCCGCACCGAATGGGGGCCGTCCGGCGCGGAGTCCGAGCGCTACACCGTGCGCACCGTCCCCGGGTCGCGAGCAACGAAAGCGTACCGGTGCCCCGGCTGCGATCACGAGATCGCGCCGGGAACCCCCCACGTGGTCGCCTGGCCCACCGACGACATCGGGGGCGCCGACGAACGCCGGCACTGGCACAACGGATGCTGGGCCGGCCGCGGTACCCGCGGACCGACCCGGCGGTGGTCCTAGTGACGGCTCAGCCGTCGGGTCCTAGTGACGGCTCAGCCGTCGGGTCCTGATCGCGGCTCAGTTGCGGACCTTGCTGGCCACTGCAGGTGAGCGGCCGAGGCGATCGGTGGACGGTGCCTCCTCGCCGGACCGTGCCTCCTTCGCCGAGCCGGCTTCGCCGTCGCTGCCCTCCGGCTTGCCGCCGGCCGCCGGGAGTTCTTTGGTGGCCGGTTCCTTCTCGGATTCCCCGGTGGCGATCTCCTTGGTCGCGTCGGCCTCGCCCTCGGTGGTGAGCGCATCCCGGTCGCGGTCGAGCAGCTCGCCCTCGCGCGTCACGGCGGCGAGCATCGACGGCACGGCCTCGAGCTGACCGCGTACCCCGTCCAACTGGCTGAGGATGCGGCCGCGCAGCACCCGCAGTTCCTCGGTCAGATCGCGGGCGTTGGCGATCTTCCGCTCGGACTGTTCGGTGGCGATCTCGAGCCGGCGTGCCGCTTCGCGGGACGCGATCTCGAGACGCTGCTCGGCCTCGGCCTTGCTGGTGCGCTCGAGCTCGTCGAGGGCGCCGAGGACCTTGCTGCGGCGCTCGCTCATGGCGATCTCGAAGTCCTGCTGGACCCGGTCCCGCTTGGCTTCCGCCTCCGCCGCCAGGCGATCGCGCTCCGCTTCGGCGGCGGCGATGATCCGCGCGGCCTGGGCACGCGCCTCCGCCATCGTGCGGGCGTGCTCCGTCTCGAATGCCTTACGCCGCTCGGCGAGCTCGGCGATCATCGCTTCGTAGTCCCCGCGCAGCCGGATGCCTTCCTGCTCGGCCAGGGAGATCATCTCGGCTGCGTCGGCCTCGGCCCGTGCCCGCAGCTCGGACGCCTCGTCGGAGGCGAGGCGCAGCATGCGGGAGATGCGGTCGCTCATGCCCTCGGCCGTGGTGGGCGGCACCGACAGCCGATCGACGTCCTTGCGCAGCTCGTCGATCTCGTTGCGGGCGTTCTCGAGCTGTCGAGCCAGGTCGCGAGCCTGCGCGGCGGCCGCATCCCGGTCCGTGGCGGTCACGCGCAGCTCGGCCTCGAATCTGGCGAAGTAGTTGGTCACCTCGTCGCGGTCGAATCCCTTGCGCACGATGGAGAAGGGCAGGTGGCTTGGGGTGCGATCGCGATCGAAGACCATGGCGCCAATCTACCTGCTCGAAGCGGTCGGAGCTGCGCGTGCCGCCGCGTTGTGCTAATGCTGCGGCGGTGTGAACCCGGCGAGTCGGCCGGGTGAGATGGGGGCGGTCAGTGCGATCCGTGCGCAGCAGGTTCGACGAGCTCGACGAGCACGCCGCCGGCGTCCTTGGGGTGGAGGAAGTTGATGCGGGAATCGGCGGTGCCGCGTCGCGGGGCGTCGTACAGCAGGCGCACGCCGCGCGCGCGGAGCTCGGCGGACACCGCATCGAGGTCGCTGACGCGGTAGGCGAGCTGCTGCAGGCCGGGCCCGCTGCGGTCGATGAACTTCGCGATCGTCGAGTTCTCGTTCAGCGGGGCGAGCAGCTGGATCGCGGTCGCGCCCTCCGGCGAGCCGGGAACCGACAGCATCGCCTCGCGCACGCCCTGCTCCTCGTTGACCTCCTCGTGGGTGGAGACGAGCCCGAGGTTCTCGGCGTACCAGGTGAGGGCGGCGTCCAGGTCGGGGACCGCGATGCCGACGTGGTCGATGGCGGTCACGAGGCCGGAGGTCAGCGCCGCGAGCGGAGTCGGAGTGGGGGAGGTCTCAGTCATGAATAAAGACGGTAGCGCTAACGTTAGATCAGTATGCGTCGGGATGGGCTTGCCGGCCTCGAGCCCGCGCGGAAGCCGTCACTCCCACCACCGGAGGAAATCCTCGTGACCAGTTCTGTCATCGTTGCCGGAGCCCGGACCCCGATGGGGCGTCTGCAGGGCGCCCTGAAGGACCTCTCCGGTTCGGACCTCGGCGGGGTCG
>NZ_WVTE01000015.1:0-19674 GCF_009939605.1 Rhodococcus sp. YH1
AATTCAGGAACAACCCCTATCCCTGGTATAGGCGACTGCAACAGGACCATCCGGTGCACAAGCTGGAGGACGGCACCTACCTGGTGTCCCGGTACGCCGACGTGAGTCATTTCGCGAAACTGCCCATGACGACGCCGTGCGTCCCTCCCCCCCTGCGGGAGGACGCACGGCGTCGTCGTCTGTGCGGTCGGCTACGGCTGCCGGACCGTCTGCCGGCGGTGCAGAAGCCAGCACGCGCCCGCGATCGTGGCGGTGAGTGCGCCCGTCGCGATGAGCTGGGTGCGGGCGGCCGTGTCGAACAGCGCGAGCACGGCGATGCCGGCGAGCAGGCCGAGGGTCGCGTACGACAGGTACGGGAAGCCCCACATCTTCAGCGGCAGGGCGTCTTCGGTGCCGTCGCGCCGGGCCCGCCGGCGCAGCACGAGGTGCGAGACCGCCACGAACGTCCACAGAACGAGGATGGTCGAGCCCACGGCGTTGAGCAGCAGCGGCAACACCTTGTCGGGACGCACGTAGTTGAGTGCGACGGTGACGAATCCGAACGCGACCGAGGCGAGGACCGCGTTGCGGGGCACCCCGTTGGCGGCCACCCGGCCGAACGCGGGGTAGGCCGAACCGCGTTGCGAGAGGGAGTAGATCATCCGTGAGGCGCTGAAGAGCATCGCGTTGAGCGAGGACAGCAGCGCCACCACCACGATCACGGTCATCACGGCGGCCGCCCCCGGCACGGCGCCGGCGTTCAGCACCGCGACGAACGGGCCCGTGACGAGATCCTCGGACGTCCACGGCAGCACCGTCACCATGATCAGCACCGAGCCGATGTAGAAGACCAGGATGCGCCAGATCAGCGTGCGCACCGCGCGGCCGACGTTCCGGCGCGGATCGGAGGTCTCGGCGGCCGCGATGGCGATGATCTCGGTGCCGCCGAACGCGAACACCACGATGAGCAGGCCCGCGGCGATACCGGCGATACCGGTCGGCGCGAAGCCGCCGTGCGCGGTGAGGTTCGCGAACCCGGTGCTGTCGAAGGCGGGCACCCATCCCGCGATCATCGCGACGCCGATCGCGAGGAAGGCGACGATGGCGACGATCTTCAGTGCCGCGAACCAGAATTCGACCTCGCCGAACCGGCGTACGCCGACGAGGTTCACGCCGGTGAGCACCACCATGAAGAACAGTGCCGCGGCCCACTGCGGGATCCCGGGAATCGAGGCGGCGGTGATGGCGGCGGCGCCGGTCGCCTCCGCCGCGATCACGATGACCACCTGGATCCAGTACAGCCAGCCGATGGTGCGGCCGGCGACGGAGCCGAGGGCGTTCTCCGCGTGCACGGAGAAGGCGCCGCTGGCGGGGTTCGCGGCCGCCATCTCGCCCATCATCCGCATGATGAGGACGACGAGAGCCGCGGCGGCGAGGAACGAGACGAGGATGGCCGGGCCCGCGACGGCGATGCCGGCGCCGGAGCCGACGAACAGTCCCGCGCCGATCGCGCCGCCGAGGCTCATCATCACCAGCTGTCGCGGCCGCATCGCCTGGTGCAGCATCGCCCGCGGCGCCGGCTCGGTGGTGGTGGCCGGCGTGGTGGCCAGGGTGTCAGTCATCGATGCGCTCCCCGGCCGGCACCAGCTGGTCGAGGGCGATCTCGAACGCGGTGGCCGCGACGCCCGTATGGTCGGCGCAGCGGTCGTGGCAGCGCTGCAGCGCACCCGCGACGGTGTCCGAGACGTCGCCGAAGATCGCCGCGTCCGAGACCTCCACGTCACCCTCCATGAGCTGGGCGAAGGCGCGGGCCATGCCGCTGTTGGCGATGAAGTCGGGGATCACGGAGACGGACTTGTCGGCGTGCTCGTAGGTGGGGCCGTAGAAGATCTCGTCGTCGGCGAAGGGCACGTTCGCTCCGCTGGCGATCACCTCGAGGCCGGCCGCGACCATACGATCGACCTGTTCGCGGGTGACCAGGCGGGAGGCCGCGCAGGGGAGGAAGATCTCGGCGCCGAGGTCCCAGATCGCGTCGTGCACCTCGGTGAAGGGACGCATCCGGTCGCTGCGGAGCGCGTTGCCGTCCTTGTTCAGCAGCAGCGTGCGCACCTCGTCGAAGTCGAGACCGGCCGTGTCGAGGATGCCGCCGTCGCGGTCGATGATGCCGACCACGCGAGCCCCGGCCTGGGCCAGGTAGTAGGCCGCGGCCGCGCCGACGTTGCCCCAACCCTGGACGATCACCCGCTTGCCCCCGAGCCCGTGATTGCCGGCGGGGTCGCCGTAGATGCGGTAGTGGTGGCGCACCGACTCGGCGACGCCCCAGCCCGTGATCAGATCGGCCACCGTGTACTTCGCATCCGGTGCCGGGGTGAACCGGGTGTCCTCGACGACCTTCGCGACACCGAGCCGCAGCTGCCCGACCCGCTGGACGCGTTCGCGGTCGTCCGCCGCGAAGTGCCCGTTGACGACGCCCTCCTGCGGATGCCACAGCCCGTTGCTCTCGGTGAGCGGCACCACCTCGGTCATCTCGTCGACGTTCAGGTCGCCGCCGGTGCCGTAGTAGGCGCGCAGCAGCGGCGCGACCGCCCGGAACCAGCGCCGCAGCACGCCGTCCTTGCGGGGATCGGAGGGGTCGAAGTCGATGCCGGACTTGGCGCCGCCGATGGCCGGACCGGAGACGGTGAACTTGACCTCCATCGTCTTCGCCAGCGACTCGACCTCGCGGCGGTCGAGGCCGCGGCGCATCCGCGTGCCGCCACCGGCCGCGCCGCCGCGCAGGGAGTTGATGACGACCCAGCCGCGGGCGGTGGTCTCGGTGTCGTGCCACTCGAAGACGATCTCGGGGGCCTTGTCCTCGAAACGGGTCAGCAGGTTCTTCATGTCTTCTCTCGGGAGTCGGGACGGTGTGATGCCCGGGGAGCGGGCGAATGAAGAAGACTGTGACCGTGGTTACAGAGGGGGCGCAAGTGCGGCCTGCACTACTGGTCAGGCTGAAGAGCTGTAGCGCAGCCGCCCGTCGTTTTTCTGTGCAGTGTGCAGAGCTGTTTCGACGTTTTCGGCGGGCGGGGGCGAGCGCGCCGACCTTCAGCTCTACCGACGGTAGGCGGGCGCTTTGGCGGTTTTGCCCGGCTGCAGCGTGCGGAGCAGCGGCATGGCCCGGTACCGCACCACCTCCGACAGCACCATGACGCTGGTCGACCGGGCGACGATCGACGACCGGTTCAGTTCGATCAGCGTCTGCTGCAGACCGAGGTGGGAGTCCGCGGCGATCCGGCACAGGATGTCGCCGGCGCCGGTCGTCGCGAACGCCTCGAGCACCCCCGGAATCGCTTCGAGGACATCGGTGATCGCTTCGAGCGCGCCCTGGACGATCTCCATCGTCACGAAGGCCTGGACCTCGAATCCGGCGGCCGCCAGGTCCAGCCGCGGTTCGTAGCCGGCGATGATCCCGGACTCCTCGAGCCGGCGCAGCCGTGCCGAGACCGTCGCGCGCGCCACCCGCAACCTCCGGGACAGCTCCAGGGCGCCGATCTTCGGATCCGTGTGCAGCGTGTCCAGGAGCGCGAAATCCAACTCGTCCAGCTGCACGGCGTCACGCATGGCCGTTCCTTCCGAAGAGGCGGCGGAAACTGTGCCGATTGTATAGCGGCTCGCCCGGCATCCCGCCTTTTCCAGTCAGGTCGATCAGCTGGGAGAGGCGAGATTGCACCGTCGCCGCGACGGGGTTTTTCCTGGTGACACACGACACACCGATGGCGCCGCGTCCGGCGGCAGGAGGAATCGCCATGACTCTCGAGTTCACCCTCACCGACAGCGAGAAGCTCGCCCAGCTGAACCCCGAGGAACTGCGGCAGCTCGTCGGCCTCGTCGAGTACGACGCCGAGCGGGACCCGTTCCCCGTCAGCGGCTGGGACGCGGTGGTGTGGGTGGTGGGCAACGCCACCCAGGCCGCGCACTACTACCAGTCCGCGTTCGGGATGGAACTGATCGCCTACTCCGGTCCCACCACCGGCAACCGCGACCACCACGCCTACGTCCTGCGCAGCGGGGCGGTGCGGTTCGTGGTCAAGGGTGCGGTCGATCCGGACAGCCCGCTCGTCGAGCATCATCGCCGGCACGGCGACGGCGTCGTGGACATCGCGCTGCAGGTGCCCGACGTCGACAAGTGCATCGCGCACGCCCGGGCCCAGGGCGCGACGGTCCTCGAGGAGCCGTACGAGATCAGCGACGAGTACGGCACGGTGCGGCTCGCCGCGATCGCCACCTACGGCGAGACGCGCCACACGCTCGTCGACCGGTCCCGCTACACGGGCCCGTATCTGCCCGGCTACGTGGAGAAGTCGTCGACCTACCGCAAGCGCGACGGCGCGCCCAAGCGGATCTTCCAGGCCCTCGACCACGTGGTCGGCAACGTCGAGCTCGGCCACATGGACGAGTGGGTCGGCTTCTACAACCGCGTCATGGGCTTCACCAACATGGCCGAGTTCATCGGTGACGACATCGCCACCGACTACTCGGCCCTGATGAGCAAGGTGGTCTGCAACGGCAACCACCGCGTCAAGTTCCCGCTCAACGAGCCGGCCGTCGCGAAGAAGCGCTCGCAGATCGACGAGTACCTCGATTTCTACCGTGGTCCCGGCGCGCAGCACCTGGCGCTGGCCACCAACGACATCCTCACCGCCGTCGACCGGCTCCGCGAGGAGGGCGTGGAGTTCCTCGCCACGCCCGACGCCTACTACGAGGACCCCGAACTGCGCGCGCGGATCGGGAACGTGCGGGTGCCGATCGAGGAACTGCAGAAGCGTGGCATTCTCGTCGACCGGGACGAGGACGGTTACCTCCTGCAGATCTTCACCAAGCCGATCACCGATCGCCCGACGGTGTTCTTCGAGCTGATCGAGCGGCACGGTTCGCTCGGCTTCGGCAAGGGCAACTTCAAGGCCCTGTTCGAGGCGATCGAGCGCGAGCAGGCGGCGCGCGGCAACTTCTGACCGGACGCGCGGCGGGTCAGGAGATCCGGCTGACCTGCTCCCGCAGCGCGTGCTCGGTCCGGCGGACGATCGTGCCCACCAGCGGCTCGATGAGCAGCCCCGCCGCGCGACCGGCCGCGCCGCCGGGCAGCCGGTAGCCGAAGTCGACGGCGAGGCGCATGCGACCGTCGCCCAGATCGTCGAACTGCCACGACGACAGGGTGCGGAAGCCGGAGATCGAGCTCAGCACGATCCGGTGGTTGTCTTCCCACTCGACGATCTCGAGCCGGGAGTCGAAGGTGGCCGGCCCGATCCGCATGCTCGCGTCGAAGCGCGCGCCCACGCCGCGGACCCGATCACCCACGGGCTCGAAGCGGGTGACTCCGAACATCCACTCCGGGACCGTGCGGTGATCGGCGACGTAGGCGAAGGCGGCCTGGCGGTCCACGTGCGCCACGCCGTCGTGGCATACGTGGATCATGCGGCGATCGTCAGTCATCCGGCGGCACCTCCACCGGTGAACCTAGCGGAGTTGCTCGCGTCTCCGGGATCCGCCCGCGCACCTGTGTGGGCGGATTCCGGAAGGGCGCGTGAATTCCCTTGTTCTCCAAGAATTTGTCGCCCGAAGCGAGCGGGCTCGCTCACGGGTGCGGCGCGATGCCGAACAGCAGGGCCTCGATCCCGGCCCGGAACGCGGCATCGTTGTCGACGGGTGTGGCGCCGGCGTTCCCGCCCGCGGAAGCGAGCAGGCCGGCCAGGTGGGGGTAGTCGCCGTGGGCCAGCATGGCGGTGATGTGCTCGGCGCCGCCACCGGCGGTGGGGGCGGACAACCCCGCCGCCTCCTGCGCGGCGAAGGTGGTGACCCAGCCTGAGAGCAGGGCGATTCCCATCATGGTCGCGGTGGCGTCGAGGCCGGTCGGTGCGAGGGCGCCGACCATGTGGTCGAGGTATCGCATCGAGTGCGGACCCAGTGTCGTCGTGCCCGCGACGCTCAACCACGGATGCCGACGGTGCAGCTGCCGGGCCTGCTCCGCGAGGGCGAGGACGTCGGTCCGCACGTCCCCGGTCAGGGGCGGGTACCGGTACTCCGCGGCGACGCGGTCGACCATGAGCGCGACGAGATCGTCCTTGCCTGCGACGTAGCGGTAGAGCGAGGCGGCCGCCGTCCCGAGTTCCTGCGCGACGCGCCGCATCGAAACGGCACGCAGCCCGTCTGCGTCGGCGAGGGCGACGCACGCCTCGGCGAGCTGTTCGAGCGTATGGGCAGGGCGCGGCCCGGGCCTGGGGTCGTCGGCACGCAACCACAGCGAGGTCGGGGGTTCGGCATGCGGCATGGGTGCCAGCATGCACTACCCGGACAGTTGCGAACGACGTTCGCAGACGCGTACGGTGTAATTGCGAACGATGTTCCCAATCGTGGAGGTCGGAATGACGGTTCTGGAAACCGAGGCGCTCACCAGGCGGTACGGCAGCCATCTCGTGCTCGACGGGCTGAACCTGGAGGTGCCCGCCGGTCGGGTGCACGCGCTGCTCGGCCCCAACGGGTCCGGCAAGACCACGACCGTGCGGATGCTGGCGACCCTGCTGCGACCGACCTCCGGCAGCGCCAGGATCCTCGGTCACGACACCGTCCGCGAGGCTGCTCACGTCAAGCGCAACATCGGCTTCGTCGGCCAGTACCACGCGGTCGACCCCCGCCTCACCGGCACCCAGAACCTGACGATGGTTGCCCGCCTGAACGGGTACAGCGCCCGGGGCGCCCGCCGGCACGCAGACGACCTGCTCGAGCGCTTCGACCTGACCGACGCCGCGGCCCGGCAGGTGCACACGTACTCCGGCGGCATGCGAAGGCGGCTCGACATCGTCGCGGGCATGGTCGTCCGTCCCGCGGTGCTCTTCCTCGACGAGCCCACCACCGGCCTCGATCCCCGCAGCCGCAACGAGATCTACCGGTATGTACGGTCTTTCGTGGAGGAAGGCACCACCGTCGTGCTCACGACCCAGTACCTCGACGAGGCCGAGCGGCTGGCGGACACGGTCACCATCCTCGACGCCGGTCGGGTCGTCGCCACCGGGACGCCGGACGCGATAGCCCGCACCGTGGGCAGCGGCCTCGACGTCGTCGTGCTCGATCCGCACCGGCGGGGCGACGTCGCCGCGATCGTCGAGCGATTCGGCGGAAGACCCGTCGACGCGCCGGCCCGGGACGAGAATGCGCCGCTGCGGCTGACGTTCGGATTCGACGGTGAGCCGGCCGCCCTGCTGCCGATCCTGCGCGCCCTCGACGCGGAGGGCATCGCGGTGCAGGACATCGGCCGGCGGCGCGCCACCTTGGACGACGCTTTCCTCGCACTTACCGGTCGCCCGACCGAAGGGATTCCCGCATGACTGCCCCCACCGCCACCCGCACCGTCTCGCCGGCGGCGGGTGCCTGGATTCTGTTCCTGCGGGTGGCCGCGACGTACCGGAACGCGCCCGGCCTGCTCGCGGTGACCCTCGCGGCACCGCTGGGAATGATGCTGCTGTTCGGCTTCGTATTCGGCGGCGCGCTCGCCGGCGGATCCGACGCTGCCGCCTACCGGTCGTACCTGACGCCCGGAGTCCTCGTCCTCGTCGCGGCCATGGGGATCGTCGTCACCGCGTCGACCGTGAACGCCGACCTCCGCAGCGGCCTGACGGACCGGCTGCGGGCCCTGCCCGTCCCGCCGGTCGCGGTGCCGGCGGGCCTCGCACTCGCGGAGACGGTGACCGGCGCCTCGGCGCTGGCGACGATGGCCGCCGTGGGATTTCTCGCGGGATGGCGGGTCGAGGCCACCCCCGCCGACGTGGCGCTTGCCGTGCTGCTGCTGCTCGCGTTCCGGTTCGCGCTCGCGTGGCTCGGGATCGTGCTCGGCGCCTCGATCCGCGACGAGCAGATGCTGCAGCAGGTGGCGCCGCTGATCTTCGGGGCGGTCATGTTCTCCAACGTCTTCGTCCCCACCGAGACGATGCCGGCCGTGGTCGCGACGATCGCCGAATGGAACCCCGTCAGCGCCGTGGTCGCGGCCCTGCGGCAGTTGTTCGGATCCGGGACGACGGTCGCCGCCGACGCGGCCTGGCCCATGCAGCATCCGGTCGTCGCGGCCTTCGCCTGGACGGCGGTGATCCTTGCCGTGTCCGTGCCGATCGCCGTGCGAGGGTACGCATCCTCCCGCTGATCGGATCCTTGCGCAGGTGGCGCGTCGCTCAGGCGACGCGGCCGAGGTTCGAGCGCAGCGCCTGCTCGGTCTGGCGGATCGCGGTGCCCACCACCGGTTCGATGAGCTTGCCGAGCGCCCGTCCGGCCAGGCCGCCGGGAAGTTGGTACCCGAAGTCGACGTCGAGGCGGATCCGCCCGTCGCCGAGGTCGGCGAGTTCCCACGACGAGGCGGTGCGGAACCCCGCGATGGAGTCGAGAACGATCCTGCGGTCGAGTTCCCAGTCGACGATCGCGAGGCGGGAGTCGAGGCCCCTCGGTCCGATCTGCATGGTCGCGTCGAAGACCGCGCCGAGGCCGTTGACCTGCGGTCCCACCGGCACGAAGCGGTTGACGCCGTACATCCATTCGGGGACCGTGCGGTGATCGTCGAGGTAGGCGAACGCCACCTCGAGGGGAACCTCCGCAACGGCGGTGTGGCGGATGTGGATCATCGTGTACCTCCATGAGGACATTTCCGTTACCCACGGTATCAGGTAACTCGCGTCCCGGGGAGATCCTCAAAGTCGTCCATGCGGACGCTCGTCCTGCTCTACTCATGGTGACACAGTTCACAGTGGATCCGGTGGGAGGGTTCGTGAAGACCAAGGCTGCGGTGATCAAAGGGCTCAATCAGCCATGGGAGATCGAGGAGATCGACCTCGGAGACCCGGTCGCCGGTGAAGTGCAGGTGCGTCTGGCCGCGTCCGGACTGTGCCACTCCGACGAACATCTACGCTCCGGCGCGACGCCGATGGCGTCTTTCCCTGTCCTCGGCGGGCACGAGGGCGCCGGCGTGGTCACCAAGGTCGGGCCGGGGGTGGCCAACATCCGGGAGGGCGACCACGTCGTGCTCGCCTTCATCCCCGCGTGCGGGCGATGCCGTTCGTGCGCGAAGGGCCTGCAGAACATCTGCGACGAGGGGGCGAACCTCCTCACCGGGCAGGCCATCGCCGACAAGACGCACCGGGTGACCCTCAATGGTGATCCGGTCATCCAGATGTGCCTGCTCGGCACGTTCGCGCCCTACGTCACCGTGCACGAGGCCTCGGTCATCAAGATCGAGGACGACATCCCGCTCGACAAGGCCGCCCTGCTCGGCTGTGGCGTTGCCACGGGCTGGGGCTCCGCGACGGCGATCGGCGGCACCAAGGTGGGCGACTCCGTCGTCGTGATCGGCATCGGCGGCGTGGGCATCAACGCGGTGCAGGGGGCCGCGCACGCGGGTGCCCGGCACGTCGTCGCCATCGACCCGGTGGAGTTCAAGCGGGATCAGGCCAAGAAGTTCGGGGCGACCCACACGTTCGCCTCGATCGAGGAGGCGCTGCCGGTGATCGGCGAGATCACCTGGGGTGCGATGGCCGACGTCACGATCATCACCGTCGGTGAGATCCACGGGGACATCATCGCCCCGTCGATGGCGCTGACCGGCAAGGGCGGCCAGGTGGTCGTGGTGGGCATGGGCAGCGCCGCCGACACCCAGGTGACGCTGAGCCTGTTCGAGCTGACCCTGCTGCAGAAGCGCCTGCAGGGCGCGATCTTCGGTGGTGTCGGCCCGCGCTCGCAGATCCCGAAGCTGCTCGACCTCTACCGCAGTGGACAGCTCGAGCTCGACAAGCTGGTCACCAAGACATACCGGCTCGAGGACATCAACGACGGCTATGCCGACATGCACGAGGGCCGAAACCTGCGCGGCATGGTGCTCTACGGCGACGACGACTACTGACGGGAGCCGGCACCGGCACCGCGATCCGGTGACGGGCCGGCCGGCGGTGACGTTCGGCCGGCCCGCCGGCGGTGACGTTCGGCCGGCCCGCCGGGGTCGCCTACGGTGATGCCATGGAAACGCGTGAGGAAGCCGTCGAATCGGGATCGTGGCGGCAGTACGGGCCGTCGACCCTGCCCAAGCCGCTCGAGGCCGCCCTCGAGGCGTTCGCCGAGCGCGGTTACGACGGCACCTCGATCCGGGAGATCGCCGCCCGGGCCGGGCTGTCGGTGCCGGGCCTGTACCACCACTACCCGTCGAAGCAGGCGCTGCTGGTCTCGCTGACGACGGCGGTGATGGGCGATCTGCTCGACCGCAGCCGGCGGGCTCTGGCGGAGGCCGGCCCCACGGCCTCCGAGCGGTTCGACGCGGTCGTCGAGTCCCTGCTGCGGTTCCACATGTTCCGGCGCAATCAGGCCTTCGTCGCCTCCACCGAGATGCGCAGCATGGAACCGGACAGCCGGAAGGCCTACATCGCGTTGCGCGACGAGCAGCAGCGGATGCTCGACGAGATCGTCCGGGACGGGGTGACGAGCGGGGAGTTCGGTACCGAGTTCCCGGAGGACGCGAGCCGGGCGGTGACCACCATGTGCGTGGCCGTCGCCGGGTGGTACCGGCCGGACGGGCCGCTTGCTCCCGACGAGGTCGTCCACCGCTACCTCGCCATCGCGCGCTGCGCCGTGGGCGCACGGTAGGGACTGCGCCGTGGGCGCACGGTAGGGACTGCGCCGTGGGCGCACGGTAGGGACTGCGCCGTGGGCGCACGGTAGGGACTGCGCCGTGGGCGCACGGTAGGGACTGCGCCGTGGGCGCCCGGTAGATCGTCCGGGTTGACCGCGCGGGGTGGGATGTGTCACGGTTGTCGTAACCGAGCGATCGATCGGTCGGGGTGAGGAGGAGGAATCGCGATGGCTGTCGATCTGTCGTACCCGGAACACGTCCAGGCACTGGTGGCGAGGACCGAGGAGTTCGTCCGGGAGCACGTGCTGCCCGTCGAGGACGCCCACAACGGTGACATCACCGCCGCCGGGGGCGACGACCTGCGGGTGAAGCTGCAGCAGGCGGCCAAGGACGCCGGCGTCTTCGCGCCGCACGCGCCCGTCGAGTACGGCGGCCACGGACTCGGCATGGTCGACCGCGCCCCGGTGTTCGAGGCGGCGGGCTACTCGCTGTTCGGGCCCATCGCGCTCAACATCGCCGCCCCCGACGAGGGGAACGTGCACATGCTCGCGCACATCGCCAGCCCGGAACAGAAGGAGCAGTTCCTCGCGCCGCTCGCCCACGGCGACGTGCGGTCCGGATTCGCGATGACCGAACCGGCACCCGGCGCCGGGTCCGATCCCAACGCGCTCACCACCCGCGCCGAGAAGGTCCCCGGTGGCTGGAAGATCAACGGCCGCAAGTACTTCATCACCGGGGCCGACGGTGCCGGCTTCTTCATCATCATGGCCCGCACCTCCGGCGAACCCGGACAGCGCGGCGGCGCCACGATGTTCCTCGCCCCCGCCGACACCCCGGGCCTGACCGTCGGCCGGCACATCGACACCATCGACCGCGCCATGATCGGCGGTCACTGCGAGGTGTTCTTCGAGGACCTGTTCGTGCCGGATTCCGCCGTCCTCGGTGAGGTCGACCAGGGCTTCGCCTACGCGCAGGTACGGCTCGGGCCCGCCCGCATGACGCACGTGATGCGCTGGCTCGGCGCGGCGCGCCGCGGCCACGACATCGCCGTCGCCCGCGTCGCCGAGCGGGAAGGCTTCGGCGGCAAGCTCGGCGACCTCGGCATGATCCAGAAGATGGTCGCCGACAACGAGATCGACATCGCCGCCACCCGTGCCCTGCTGACGCAGGCGTGCTGGGAACTCGACCAGGGCTCGCATGCATCCAACTCCACGTCCATCGCCAAGACCTTCGCGGCCGAGGCGGTGTTCCGCATCGTCGACCGGTCGATGCAGATGTGCGGCGGCCTCGGCGTCTCCGCCGACCTGCCCGTCGCGCGGCTCGCCCGCGAGGTCCGCCCGTTCCGCATCTACGACGGGCCTTCCGAGGTGCACCGCTGGGCCATCGCCAAGCGCGCCGTCGGCGCCGCGAAGAAGGCCGCCGCGAAGGAGAGCCGGGCATGAAGACCGCACAGCACGAGGGACTCGACCTGAGTGCCCTGCACCGCTACCTGGAGGATTCGGGCATCGCCCTCGACGGCGAACTGCGCGCCGAACTCATCTCCGGCGGCAAGTCGAATCTGACGTACGCGATCTTCGACGACACGTCGCGGTGGGTGCTGCGCCGGCCGCCGACGGCGGGGCTCACCCCGTCCGCACACGACGTCGCCCGCGAGTTCCGCATCACGTCGGCGCTGCAGGGTTGCGGCGTGCCCGTCGCGCAGACCGTCGTCCTGTGCGAGGACGACTCCGTGATGGGCGCTCCGTTCACCGTCGTCGAGCACGTCACCGGGCGGGTGATCCGCACGACCGAGGACCTCGCCACCCTGAGCGACGACGAGATCGAATCGTGCACCGGCGAGCTCGTCCGCGTGCTCGCCGCCCTGCACTCGGTGGACTACGAGGCCGTCGGCCTCGGAAACCTCGGCCGCCCCGACGGGTACGTCACCCGGCAGGTGAAGTTGTGGGCCGGCCAGTGGGACCGGGTCAAGACCCGCGACCTCGACGACCTCGATCGGCTCCATGCCGCCCTCGCCGACGCGATCCCCGCGTCGTCGGCGGCGTCGATCGTGCACGGCGACTACCGGATCGACAACACCATTCTCGATCCCGCCGATGCCGGAAAGATTGCGGCGGTGGTGGATTGGGAACTGTCCACGCTCGGTGACCCGCTCACCGACGTCGCCCTGATGTGCGTGTACCGCAACCCCGCGCTCGATCAGGTGCTCGGCGAATCCGCCGCGTGGACGAGCCCGCGCCTGCCGTCGGCCGACGACCTCGCACAGCGCTACGCGGTGGCGACGGGCCGCGAACTCGCCCACTGGAACTTCTACATGGGCCTGGCGAACTTCAAGCTCGCCGTCATCGCCGAGGGCATCAACCACCGCTGGCGCGTGGGGGCGACCGTCGGCGACGGCTTCGACCGGGCAGGGGAGGCCGTACCGGTCTTCGCGGCCGCCGGCCTGGAGGCACTGCGGGGAGGCGCAGCGTGACAACCGATCTCGTGAACCCCAGCGCCCTGGTCGCCGGCGCATCCCGCGGCATCGGGCTCGGTGTCGCCACCCGCCTCGCGGAGCAGGGCTACGGTCTGACCCTCACCGCGCGCGACGAGGCGCGGCTCGACGCGGTGGCCGCCGGCCTGCGCGACGCCGGTGCGCCCGAGGTCCGGGTCGTCGCCGCCGACCTCGGCGACCCGGACACCGCGGCACGCGTCGTCGCGGCGCACGAGGAGACGTTCGGCAGCATGCGGGCGCTCGTGCTCAACGCCGGCGTCGGCACCGCCGGCACCATCGCCGAGTTCCCGATGCGGCGCTTCGGCAAGACGGTGTCCGTCAACTTCGAGACCCCCTTCGCCCTGATCCAGGCATCGTTGCCGCTGCTGCGCAAGGCCGCGACCGCCGCCCCAGGCCGCGGTGCGAAAGTGGTTGCGCTGTCGTCGATCACCGGCGTCTACGCCGAGGCGGGCCTGGCCGTGTACGGGGCGACGAAGGCGGCGCTGATCTCTCTGGTCGAGACGCTCAACGCCGAGGAGTCCGGCAACGGTGTCAGCGCGTCCGCGATCGCACCCGCCTACGTCGACACCGACATGTCCGACTGGATCAAGGACCGCATCCCCGCCGAGGAGATGCTCGAGGTGAACGACGTCGTCGAACTCGTCGACGCGGTGCTGCGGCTGTCCTCCCGTGCGGTGCTGCCGCGTCTGGTGCTCAGCCGGGCCGGGACGGACGCCTACCGGGCCTGAGCTCTCACCGGCCGTCCGCGAGCGCGCGGACGGCCGGGCTGGTCGCGTGCCGGACGAACGCGCAGTCCGCGAGGCGTTCGGCCGTTCCGAGGGTGAGCGTCATGTCGACCGAGTCGGCGAGCCGGTAGGGCCGGCTCTCGACGACGGAGCCGAGGACGCGGCGCAGCCGGGACACCTCCGCCCGCACCGCGACGGCGTGGTCCGGGTCGCCGTAGATGCCGTTGCTCACCTCGGTCACCGTCATTCCCTGCGGCCCCCGCAGGTGCAGCAGGAGCAGGATCTCGGCGTGCCGGGCGGACAGCGGGCTGCGCCACGCCGAGTCGGCGCCGCTGACGACGACCGTCGGCGTGCCGGACAGGTCCAGTTCGATCGCCATCCGCGCCGGGCCACCCGCGGGCCGGATCAGCCAGCCGTGCGCGAGCTGCTCCGGCACGCACAGGCCCAGGCCGGGCACGCTCAAGGTGCGCTCGGACGTCGGCGCCGCCACGCGCTTGGTGGCCGCAACGCCCGACGCGTGCGCCACCCACCCGTGCTCGTCGACGAGCAGCAGCGGCCCGCTCATCGAGGCGAGCACCGGCGCCGCGGCCGTGCGCAGCCGTTCGAGCCGGTTCTCGTGCAACCGCCACAGCTGCGCCTCGGCGAGCCGCACCGCCGTCTCGACGAGCGCGCTGATGGTGGGATGGATCGTCAGGGCGGGGCCGCTCACGTCGACCACGCCGAGCAGTTCCCCGGTGCGCGGATCGTGGATCGGTGCCGCGGTGCAGTACCAGGGGTGCTGGGACTGCTCGAAGTGCTCGGCGGAGAACAGCTGTACCGGGGCGGCCTCGGCGAGGGCCGTCCCGATCGCATTGGTCCCCACGGTCGCCTCCGTCCACCGGGCGCCCTCGCTGAATCCGAGGCTGTCGGCGCGGCTGCGCACCTTGGCCGACCCGGCCCGCCACAGCACGATCCCGTCCGCGTCGGTCACGACCATCAACATGTGCGACGCCTCGGCCACGGAGCACACCACCTGCTCGAGGTCGCCGATCACCCCCGACAGCGGGGAGTTCCGCCGGCGCCGTTCGACCTCGGCGAGCGGCAGCAGGGCGCGGGCGTTGCTGCCGTCCGGAGCCAGCCCCGCGACGAGCACCCGGGACCAGGACCGGGCCACCACCGACCGCGGCCGCAGCGGCGACCGACCGCCGCCGATGACCGCATCGTGCATGCGCGCCAGCTCACGCGCGTATCGATGCAGGTCGGTGCCGGGTTCGATGGCGCTGAAGTTGCCCACTGTCTCCGTCTCTCGTCGGTCGGGTTGCGGTGAGCATATGCCGAAGTGTGTGGCCGGCACCACACCCGTCGCGCGGCGGTGCCGCGGCGCAACGCACTGCAACACTTGTTGCGGCGACGCCGGCGCTGTGTTCTGGATCACGCGCCGGCCTCGGTAGCGGCGCACCCGGATGGTCCCGCGTCGGACATGGCCGAACAGGTCCGACGCCCGTACAGCGAGGAGATCGACCCATGAAGGCAGCCCGCTTCCACGGCCCCGGGGACATCCGGGTCGAGGATGTCCCCGAACCGGCGACCCGGCCCGGAACCGTCAAGGTCGAGGTCGAGTGGTGCGGTATCTGCGGCACCGACCTGCACGAGTACCTCGAGGGCCCGATCTTCGCCCCGCCCGCCGACGCACCGCACCCCATCACCGGCGAGACCGTGCCGATCACCCTCGGTCACGAGTTCGCCGGTGTCGTCGCGGAAGTGGGCGACGGCGTGGACGACGTGCGGGTGGGCGACCGGGTGGTCGTCGAGCCGTACATCATCTGCGGCCGCTGCGACGCCTGCCGCAACGGCCGCTACAACGTGTGCAGCACACTGGGATTCGTGGGCCTGTCCGGATACGGCGGCGGCTTCTCGCAGTACGTCGTCGCCGAGCGGCGCTGGATTCATCCGCTCGGCGAACTCGGCACCGACGTCGGCGCCCTCGTCGAACCGCTCGCCGTCGCGTACCACGCCGTGCGGCTCTCGGGTGCGCGGCCGAGCCACTCGGCGCTCGTGTTCGGGGCCGGGCCGATCGGGCTCGTCACCACCTCGGCGCTGCGCGCGGCGGGCGTCGAGCAGATCATCGTCGTCGAACCGGCCGAGGTGCGGAAGAAGAAGGCCGAGCCGGCCGGGGCGGACCACATCATCGACCCGCGCGACGGCGACGTCACCGAGCAGGTGCTGGAGCTGACCGGCGGCCGTGGCGCCGACGTCTCCTTCGAATGCGCCGGCATCGACGCGGTCCTGAAGACCGCTATCCAGTCCACCCGGGCGGGCGGCACGTGCGTGAACGTCGCGATCTGGGGCCACGAGGCGAGCGTCGCCATGAACGACCTCGTCTTCCGCGAGGTCAATCTGCTCGGCAGCCTCGCCTACGCGAACGATCATCCCGCCACGATCGAGATGATCGCCTCCGGCAAGGTCGACCCCTACCAGTTCATCACCGGCCGGATCGGGCTCGACGACATCGTCAAGGACGGCTTCGAGGAACTGATCACCAACAAGGAGGAGAACGTCAAGATCCTCGTCCAGCCGTGATCGTCAGTCGTCGTCGCCGTTCTCCTTGTCCTCGCCGCGACGGCGCAGGAAGTTGAAGCCCGGGACGCCGACGATCGCCTGCCGCACGTCCTTCGCGACGCCCAGCAGCTCGTGGATCTCCGGGGCGACGCTCTCGAGCGTGCCCAGGATCGGCATCAGGGCCGTCATCCGGTCCGCGAGCTCCGGCAGCTGATCGAGTAGGACGACGGCCGCGTGGACCTCCTCGGCGCTGAGTTCCTCGATGAACTGGCCCGCGAGCGGCGCGGCCCGTGTCGCCATCGGCGCGTAGGTGTCGAGCAGTTCGCCGGCCGCGTCGGACGTGCGGCCGGCGGACGACACCACATCCTGCGCCCGGTGGGCTACGGCCGCGGCGTCGCCGACCACCGTCGAGCTGCTGTCGATGACCTCCTCGACCCGGCCCACGGCGGCGCGGGCGTCGGTGACGACCTCGTCGATGCGTGCGACGATCGCGCGGGCGTCGGTGACCACGTCGTCGACGCGGGCGACGAGCGCCTCGGTGGCCTCGAACAGGCTCGTGACCCGCCCGGGAACTGACACCGCGAACTCGGCGACCTCCACGGTCCGGTCCAAGGCGATGCGGGCGGCTCCGAGGGGCGCGGCGAGAAGCGACATCATGCGCTCATCCTGCCGGACGGGTGACCCTGCCGGTGTCATCGGGGAGCAGCCCTCCGCTAGCCTCTCCACTGCGGCCCGACGGACTTCCGCTGCGATGAGCGGTCCCGGACATGTCCCCACCCGCACGACTGAATTCGTGCTGCCCAGGGGACCTGACCGTGACGCTGCTTCGTACATCTGCCCGCCGGATCGCCGAGTTGGATCGGCCCGATTCGCTGGCGGAGCAGTTGTTGGAGCAGATGCTGTTTCGCACCGGTCATCGTCCCAGCCAGGCCGAACAGAAGTCGTGGAGCCGAAGCCTGCCGGTGCTTGCGCAGGATCTCGTCGATGCCGGTCTCGGCGATGTCGAGATGCTGCTCGAGTACCATCTGCCGCTCACCTCGCAGCGTGCCGACGTGGTGCTCGCCGGCACTCATCCGGCCACCGGGGCCGTGTCGTATGTCGTGGTGGAGCTGAAGCAGTGGTCGGCCGCGCGGCGCTTCGAGGACAATCCCGAACTCGTCGAGGTGGCGGGAATGCCGGGCGGGCCGAGGCTGCATCCCGTCGCGCAGGTCAAGGGGTACTGCGACTACCTGAGCGATTTCGCGCGCGCTGTCGCGGATCAGCCCGATGCCCTCGCGGGACTCGCGTACCTGCACAACGCCACCGATCCGTCCGCGGTGGCGGAGCTGCGCGCCTATCCGGGCGGGATCACCGGCCGGTTGTTCACCGCCGCCGACCGCGGCGACATGATCGACTTTCTCCGCACCCGGCTCGCCCCGGTGTCCGGGCACACCGCAGGCGACACACTCTTGAAGTCCGCGGTCGCACCGTCCCAGCAGCTGCTGAAGGTCGCCGCCGCCGAGGTGCGCGACCGGCCGCAGTTCCATCTGCTCGGCAATCAGCAGTTGGCCGTGGACCTGGTGCTGCACGAGGTCGAGATGTCCCGCGCCGCGGACCGCAAGCGCGTCGTCATCGTCACCGGGGGACCCGGCAGTGGCAAGAGCGTGATCGCGCTGTCCCTGCTCGGCGAGCTGGCCCGCCGTGGCCGCACCGTCCTGCATGCCACCGGGTCGCGTTCGTTCACCCAGACCCTGCGCAAGGTCGCCGGGGCGCGCGCCCCGCGGGTGCAGAAGATGTTCAAGTACTTCAACCAGTTCATGTCGGCCGAACGCAACGGCCTCGACGTGCTGATCCTCGACGAGGCGCACCGAATCCGTGAGACCTCCGTCGATCGGTACACCCGCGCCGAACTGCGCACCGATCGACCGCAGATCGACGAACTCATCTCGGCGGCGCGCGTCCCGGTGTTCCTGCTCGACGAGCACCAGGTGGTGCGGCCGGGTGAACTCGGCTCGCTCGAACAGATCGAGCGCTACGCCGCGACGCTCGGACTCGAAACCCACCACGTGCACCTCGGGGAGCAGTTCCGCTGCGGAGGCAGCGAGGAGTACGTGCTGTGGGTCAAGCGTCTGCTCGGTCTCGTCGAGGGTGGCCCGGTGCGGTGGTCGGGGGATCCGCAGTTCGCGGTGCGCGTGGCCGATTCCCCGGAGGAGCTCGAGTTCCTGCTAGAGCAGCAGCGCGACCGCGGATACTCGGCACGCATGACCGCGGGGTACTGCTGGCCGTGGAGCAACCCCGACAAGGACGGCCGTCTCGTCCCGGATGTGCAGATCGGCGCGTGGGCACGGCCGTGGAACAGCAAGAGCGAACGCCGCACCGGCGACGCGCCGCCGGCCGCACTGTGGGCCACCGAGGACGGGGGTTTCGGGCAGGTCGGCTGTGTCTACACCGCGCAGGGTTTCGAATACGACTGGAACGGCGTCATCCTCGGACCGGACCTGGTGTGGCGGAACGGAGGTTTCGTTTCGGTCCGTACGGCCAACAAGGATCCCGACTTCAGAAATGCGAAGAAGATCAGCGATATTCGATTCGATCGTCTGGTGCGAAACGTGTACAAGGTTCTCCTGACGCGGGGCATGATCGGCACCGTCATCTATTCCACCGACGAGCCGACTCGCGAGGCGCTGAGAAGGCTGATTCCCGAGGGAAATTGACACTACGCCGGGAGAGGCCGCGATCCGATCGCGTGTGGTTCGGCGACGGGACGCCGCATCACCGCCTACCGAGAGGAAATCGTGATCACCGCTTGGGCGATGAGCCGGTGGCGATCGTCTCCCGGGGTGTTCGAGTCGCTCCGCGAGACCGTTTACCTGATGCGCTCACCAGCGAACGCCCGGCGTCCGCTCGATGCGATGGAACGGCGGGATTCAGGCGAGAGGCAGCCGCACGAGCTGCTCGATGGTGACGACTGACCGTGTCGCGGTAGATGTGAGGGTCGCCGGCCTCTTGTGAAGCACCGGAACCCGGCGCACGCTGGACGTATGGCAGTCGCACCGAAGATTGCGGTGGCGGGCGCGGCGACGGCCGTGGTCTACGGGAGCCTCGTGCGCCCCCGGCTCGTGCGGTGGGGCGCCACCGACGAGGAGATCAGCGGGCCGTTCCCCGGCGCCGACCTGGTTCCCGACGGGGAGCGATCGGGGGCGATGGCCGTCACCATCGACGCGCCGCCCGAGCAGGTCTGGCCGTGGCTGGTGCAGATGGGCTGGGACCGCGGTGGGTGGTACTCCTGGGATCACCTGGACAATGCCGGTCGCCCGAGCGCCCGGGAAGTG
>NZ_WVTE01000149.1:0-4295 GCF_009939605.1 Rhodococcus sp. YH1
TCGTGGTCTTCGCCAGCCCCACCTTCAAGGCCACCTACATGGCATCCTCAAGCTGTTCCTCGACCAGTTCGCCACCGGCGACGGCCTGCGCGACGTCACCGCCGTGCCGCTCATGCTCGGCGCCGGCCCGGCCCACGCCCTGGCCCCGGACCTGCTGCTCAAGCCGGTGCTCGTCGAACTCGGCGCCACGACCCCGGCGCCGGGTCTGTACCTGCTCGACTCCACGTACACGACCGACACGCGGATCGCGGACTACGCCGAGCGCTGGGCGCCTGTCCTGCGATCCGCGTGGCGGTGAGCGGGCCGGGTCAGACGACCACGGGCTCGCGGTCGTCCTGATCGGCGGCCTCGAGTTCTCGCACGAGCGGCAGCACCTTCTCGCCGAAGTACTCGATCTCCTCCTGGAAGTGGAGGAAGCCGGACAGGATGAGATCGACTCCGCGCCGGCGGTATTCGACGATGCGGTGGGCGATCTGCTCGGGGGTGCCGATGAGCTGGGTGCGGAAGCCGTCGTTGTACTGGACCAGGTCCTCGAATGTCGAGTCGGCCCACATGCCCTTCTTGTCCCCGGTGGACGCACCGGCCTGCTGCACGGCGCCGCGGAAGCCCTCGACCGCCGGGCGGTTCGCCTTCTCGATGATCTCGCGGAGAGTGTCGCGCGCTTCCTTCTCGGTGTCGCGGGCGATGATGAACCCGTTGAGGCCGACCCTGACCTCGCGCTGGTGCTCGCGGGCGACGGCGCGCAGGTCGGCGATCTGCTCGCTGATGCCGTCGTAGTCCTTGCCGTTGCTGAAGTACCAGTCCGCGTAGCGCCCACCGTTGGCGATCGCGGCGGTGGAGTTACCGCCCTGGAACAGTTCGGGATTGGGCCGCTCGGGCGTGTTGTCGGGCTTGGGCTTGAGGGTGAAGTCGTGGATGCGGTAGAAGTCGCCGCGGAAGTCGACATCGTCCTCGGTCCAGATCTTGCGCAGCACCTGCAGGAACTCGGCACTGCGGCGGTAGCGTTCGTCGTGCTCGAGCCACGGCTCGCCGAGGTGGGTGAACTCGTCCTTGAACCAGCCGCTGACGACGTTGACGGCGAACCGGCCGCCGGAGAGCTGGTCGGCGGTGGCACCCAGTTTGGCGAGCACCGCCGGCTGCCACAGTCCGGGATGGACGGCGGCGATCACCTTCAGGCGCTCGGTGGCCAGCAGGAGAGCGAGGGAGAAGCTGGTGGACTCGTGCTGGAACTCCGCGCCGTAGCTGGCCTCGTACCGCACCTGGCTGAGGGCGTACTCGAAGCCGTTGTTCTCGGCGGTGCGGGCGAGCCGGACGTTGTAGTCGTAGTCCCAGCTGGTCCGCTGTTCGATGTTCGAGGTGACCAGGCCGCCGCTGACGTTGGGCACCCAGTAGGCGAATTTGATCTCGGGGATGATGTGTTCGGTCGACATGGGCACCAATTCAAGCGTCCGCACCCGCCGCACCCAATCGTTGGAATCAACCCGATCCCAACCGTCGCGAGCGGTTGCGACGGTCGGGACCGGGTCGTCGTCAGGCGGGCTGGACCGCTGCGCCGGCGAGCGGCGACGCGCTGAAGCCGCCGCTCGGCTGGAACCGCGCCAGCACGTCCTCGGCCGGCTCGCCGGCATGCGCGGTGATGAATGCCAGCACGTCGTCGCGGGTGTCGATGCCGAGCAGCGTGCCGGGTTCGGACAGGAACCCGAACAGCGCGGCGGCCACCGGCTCACTCACGGTCGCCGCGGGGAAGAGCAACTCCGCGTGCACGGCGTACTTCGGATCGCCGAGGAACAGCCGGGTCACCTCCGCGGCGGCGTGACCGCGGGCGTCCCAGTGCTTTTCGAACTGATCCGTGAGCCAGTCGGCGGTGAACTCGCCCTTGTGGCCGCGTGCCGCCTCGATCAGCGCCGCCACCTGCACCACGGTGTTCTGTGCGCCCTGGCCGGCGATGGGGTCGAACGCGATGGCGGTGTCGCCGATCGCGGCGACGACGTGGCCCCCGGCCGTGCGGCCCACCGCCCGCCGCACCGTCGGGGTGACGGACCCGCGCAGCCAGGAGTGCGGATCGGCCTCGATGACCTCGAGCTTCTCCACCTCGGGGGCGTCCTGCGGGAAGTAGTCGCGGTACAGCTCGACGACGGTGCGACGGGCGCTGTGGACGTCGGTGACCGCCTCGAACCGCTCGACCCACGGGCTGCCCGGCTTGGCGAAGCCGAGGAAGCTCCACGTCGGACCCGCGTCCTTGTGCAGGTACGGGCCGAGCCAGGCCTCGCCGTACTCGGTGTGCAGGTTGAACAGGTTGTGGGCGCCCCCCGCCTCGGAGCGGTAACCCCACGTGTCCGGGCCGTGCCCGAGTCCCCGGAGCGTCACCAGCAGCAGGGTGCGCTGGGGCTCGCGGTAGACGGTGCGCTCGGCGTCGACGGGAAACAGCGACGACAGGCCGCCCTTGCCGGTCGCGACGAGCGTCAGGTCGTGCTCGGCGGCGATCGCATCGAGACTCTCCGGCGTCACCGCGCGCACCTCGAACCGGCCACCCCGGTCGAGGAAACGGCCCAGCCGGTCGTCCGCCCGCAGCCGGACGTCGACGCCCTGCGCGACGTACCGGAAATCCGGGTCGAACTCGAGGACCTCGGCGCGGGTGTCGCCGTCGCCCGAATACAGGCGCGTGCTCATGCCGGTCGAATGGGGTCCGTCGGCGTACAGATCCTCGATGATCCGGGCGTCGGACTCGCGGGACTTGCCGAAGTAGACGGCCGTTCCGGTCGCCGGCACGTCGTTGCGCAGCGACTCGCGACCCCGATCGCTGAGGACGGTGACGTCGAATCCGGCATCGAGGAAGCCGAGCGCGGCCGTGGTCCCGGCCAGTCCGGCGCCGACGACGGCGACGGAACGTCGAGTGGTGGTCATGGAAACTCCTCGTGGTGGGCGGTGATGGATCAGCCGACGTAGGCGCGGTGGCGGTCGGTCACGGTCGAGAGGGGCGCGCCGAACCGGTAGCGGGCGCCCCGATGCTCGTCGGGGAGGCGGTCGCCCTTGCCGAAGAGCTTGTGGCGCAGCGTTCCCTCGGTGTAGGTCGTCGGGTAGGCACCGCGCTCCTGGAGGACGGGGACGACGTGGGTGATCACGTCCTCGAACGAGCCGGGCGTGACGGCATAGGCAAGGTTGAACCCGTCGACGTCGGTTTCGGCCACCCACTCCTGCAACCGGGTGGCGACGGACTCGCCGGAGCCGACGAAGCGGGGGCCCAGTCCGCCGATGCTCGCCCACTCGGCGATGTCGCGGACGCGCCATTCGCGGCCGTCGTCGTCGGCCTCCTGGAACGCCGCGACCGCGGAGCGGATGGCGTTGCTCTCGACGTTGCCGATCGGCTCGTCGAGGTCGTAGCGGGACAGGTCGATACCCATCCAGCCGGAGGTGAACACCAGCGCGCCCTCGAGGCTGGCGTACCGCTTGTACTCCTCGTGTTTGGCCGCGGCCGCCTCGTCGGTGGCGTCCGTGACGATCGTGGCGAGGGCGTAGATCCGCGCGGAGTACGGATCGCGGCCGGCGTCGACGAGCGCGGCCCGGATGCGGGCCACGGTGTCGCGCAGGACCCGCTTGGACGGCGGCCCGACGAAGATCGCCTCCGCGTTCTCCGCCGCGAAGCGCACGCCGCGCGGCGACGCCCCGGCCTGATAGATCACCGGAGACCGCTGCGGTGACGGTTCGGACAGGTGAATTCCGGGCACCGTGAAATGCGCACCGCGATGCCCGATGTGGTGCACCTTCTCCGGGTCGATGTAGAGGCCGCGCTCGGCGTCCCGGACGACGGCGTCGTCCTCCCAGGAGCCCTCCCACAGCTTGTAGAGCACCTCGAGGTACTCGTCGGCGTGGTCGTAGCGGGTGTCGTGATCGAGCTGGTCGGCCTCGCCGAAGTTGCGGGCCGCGGACGGCAGGTATCCGGTGACGACGTTCCATCCGATGCGGCCGCGGGTGAGGTGGTCGAGGGTCGAGAGCCGCCGCGCGAACGGGTAGGGATGCTCGAATCCTGTTCCGGTGGTGATGCCGAAGCCGAGATGCTCGGTCGCCGCGGCCATCGCGGAGACGAGCAGGAGCGGATCGGCCACCGGGACCTGCGCCCCCTGCCGCAGCGCCGCCTCGTCGGTGCCGCCGTAGACGTCGTACGTGCCGAGCACGTCGGCGATGAACAGGCCGTCGAACAGGCCGCGTTCGAGGAGCCGGGCATCGCCGCTCGTGGACCTCGCGGTCGCCGTGGCCGGCGACACGCCGAAGGTGCGGCACCGCCTGGCGTTCGGCGG
>NZ_WVTE01000150.1:0-4184 GCF_009939605.1 Rhodococcus sp. YH1
CTAGCAGAAGGTGTCGCGTGCGACGGTGATGTAGACGTCGGCGGTCGTCGCGGCGTCGGCCTCGGAGATCTCCTTGCCGGCGGCCGCGGCCTCACTGCCCATTTCCGACGATTGGATGCGAGGACACCACCACATGCCTGCACGGACCCGTTCGAGCCTGACCCGCGTCCTGGGCGCCGGCGCCGCGGCGCTCGCCGCCGCCGCCCTCCTGGGCGCCTGCGGTAGCGACGATTCCACGGCGACGAGCACCCCGTCGACGTCCGTGTCGGCGACCACCTCGACGTCCGCCGCGGAGACCACCTCCGGCGAAGCGACCACCACAGCCCCCGGCGACACGGCCGCCACGAGCCCGGGCGAGGCCGCCACCGCGCCGCCGGCGCAGCCGGAGACCGAGCCCGGATTCCCGGGCCCGACCGAGGTGCCGGTGGACGACCGCGGCCAGGCGTTCCTGGACGGGCTGCGGAAGCAGGGCGTGGAGCCGGCCGCGGACGGCAGCATCGCGATCAACACCGCCAACTACATCTGCGCCGCGACCGCCCAGGGCAGCTCGCCCGAGGAGATCAAGACGATCGTGACCGCATCGGTGGGCAGCGAGGCCGCGGCCGCCGGCAAGGAGATCTCCGAGGCCGACGCCGCGACGACCGCCGACGTCTACATCACCGTCGCACGCGACACCTTCTGCTAGGAGCGGCAATGATGACGGCCCGAGCGAAGCAACGACGCCGGAGGCGGGGAATCCTCGTCCTCGGGATCCTGGTCGTCCTGGCGGCCGTGCTCGCGCTCTGGTACATCCTCGCGGGCCGGCTCCCGGTGCCCGGGCCGCCGGGGCCCCTCGGGCCCGAGAAGCCGGAGGCGCAGCCCGCATCGTGCCCGGACGTCCAGGTGGTGGCGGTACCGGGCACGTGGGAGTCGGCGGCCTGGGACGATCCGTACAACCCGACGTTCAATCCGCTGTCGCTGATGCTGAACGTCACGCGTCCGCTGCAGGAGCGCTTCGACGCGCAGCGTGCCGACGTGTACACCGTTCCGTACGTCGCCCAGTTCTCGAATCCGGTGGCGCTCCCGCCGGACGGGCAGCAGTCCTACAACAACAGCCGCACCGCCGGCACCGCGGCGACGGAGGACATCCTCGCGCGCCGCTTCGCCGAGTGCCCGCTGACCAACTACGTCCTGACCGGCTTCTCGCAGGGTGCGGTCATCGCGGGCGACGTCGCGGCGCGCATCGGCGCCGGTGACGGGCCGGTTCCGGCGGATCGGGTGCTCGGCGTGGCGCTCATCGCCGACGGCCGTCGCGACCCGGGCACGGCCGAGACGATCGGCCCGCCCGTCGCGGGCGTCGGCGCCGAGCTGTCCCTGGACGGACTGCGGCTGCCGGGGATCACCATGACCGGCGCGCGGCCCGGCGGGTTCGGGGAGCTCGAGGACAAGGTGGTGGACATCTGTGCACCGACGGACGGCATCTGCGACGCGCCGCCGAACGCGCTGAACCCCGGCAACTGGCTCGCCAGCGCGCCGCGGTTGCTCGAGTACGCGAACAACCCCGTGCACGCCCTGTACAACTCGTTCGTCGTGGACGATTCGGGTACGACGGCGACGCAGTGGGTGGCGAACTGGGCGATCGAGAAGATCGAGGAGGCGCCGAAACCACCGGAGGAGTGATCCCTCCCCGTTGTTACCGGCCGGTAGTGTCGGGGATCACCACCCGATACAATCGTTCCTCGGTCGGCGCTTAGACTCGACCTTCGGTCCTGACCCGGGAAGCTCTCCGGGTCGGTGACGCGCGACCACCGCCACACGAGAAGAGGTTCGATGAGCGCCACCGACGGCTCGGCTGCCACGCAACCGCGGAAGTTTCGTTTCGCCGCGGGTGGCGAGGGCAACGCCGAGGAGGGCGGCGCCCGGCGCTTCGTCAAGCTGGCGCAGAAGGCCGAGGAGCTCGGCTACGACAGCTTCATGATCCCGGACCACCTGGGCAACCAGGTCGGACCCATCGCCGCGCTCGGTGCGCTCGCCGTCGCCACCGACAAGATCCGCCTCGGCACCGCCGTCCTCGCGAACGGCTTCCGCCATCCCGCGATCCTGGCCAAGGACGCCGCGACCGTCGACGTCCTCTCGGGCGGCCGGCTCGAACTCGGGATCGGCGCGGGATGGATGAAGGAGGAGTTCGACAAGGCGGGCATCGCCTACGAGCGCCCCGGCGTCCGGATCGAGAAGCTCGAGGAGACGCTGCAGATCCTGGACGTGCTCCTGCGCGGCCAGGAGTGCAATTTCGAGGGCAAGCACTACCGCATCGACGGCCTCAAGGGCAGCCCGCGGCCGCGTCAGGGCCCGCGACCGCCCATCGCGGTCGGCGGCGGGGGACCGAAGATGCTCGCGCTGGCGGCGAAGTACGCCGACATCATCTCGGTGGCCACTCCCACGAACCGCGACGGCCGGTTGTTGCTGTCGGGGATCACGATGGACAAGACTGTGGAGCGGGTGGACGTGATCCGTCGCGCGGCGGGGGATCGGTTCGATGACATCGAGCTGAACTGGACCATCACGATGATTCTCGTCACGGACGATCGCGAGCAGACCGCCGAGATGGCGCTGGCCGCCCTCGACCAGGGATTCCCCCCGAACATCGAGGTGGACGTCAAGCTCACGGTGGACGAGATCCTCGAATCGCCATATCTCGCAATCGGTTCCTACGAGGAGATCGCCGAGCAGATCCGCAACGTGCGGGCGAAGACCGGGATGTCCTACGTGGGGGTCTTCCCCACCCAGATGGAGGCGTTCGCACCGGTGATTCCGCTGTTGGCGGGGGAATGACCGATGCGGATCTGTAACATAATCGTGATTTCGGATCGATGGACAGATTCGTGAGATGCACGGCCGGATGCTGTTGAGCTGTACAGGTACGACGATCCGCTAGCGCGAAGACAAGTGCGGGGCGCAACCATGTCGAGTGGTTGTGGGATCGCTTCGACAGGGAGAAGGAATGAGCGTCGGGTTCGAAGAGTTCATCGATGAGAACGGACAGATCGTGTTGCCCGAGGGCAACACTCTGCTCGACCACCTCGAGCAGCATTTCGCCGAGAACGGCGACGATCTTGCGTACCGTTACATCGATTACTCGCGGGAACGTGACGGCGAGGTCCACGAGCTGACCTGGCAGCAGTTCGGGGTGCGCCTGCGCGCGATCGCGGCCCGGCTGCAGCAGGTCACCAAGCCCGGTGACCGCGTCGCGATCCTCGCCCCGCAGGGCCTGGACTACGTCGTCTCCTTCTTCGCGGCCATCTATGCCGGCACCATCGCCGTCCCGCTGTTCGACCCCGACGAGCCCGGCCACACCGACCGGCTGCACGCCGTGCTCGGCGACTGCACGCCCAGCGCCATCCTCACCGCCACCTCCTCGGCGGCCGGGGTCCGGCAGTTCTTCCGGCCGCTGCCCGCGGCGGAGCGGCCCCGCATCATCGCGGTCGACGCGATCCCCGACACCGTCGCCGGCTCGTGGACGCGGCCCCACATCGGCACCGACGACATCGCCTACCTGCAGTACACCTCCGGATCGACGCGCGTGCCCGCGGGCGTGGAGATCACCCACCGCGGTGTGCTCACCAACTGCATCCAGATGGCCGATTCCATCGAACTCAACGAGGGTTCGCGCGGCGTGACGTGGCTGCCGCTGTTCCACGACATGGGCCTGCTCACCGTCATCCTGCCGGCGATCGGTGGCAAGTACATCACCATCATGAGCCCGCGCGCCTTCGTGCAGCGGCCGGGCCGGTGGATCAAGGAACTCGCCGCCGTCTCCGACGGGGCCGGCACGTTCGCCGCCGCGCCGAACTTCGCGTTCGAGCACGCCGCCGCGCGGGGCCTGCCCAAGCCGGGCGAGACCCTCGACCTGAGCAACGTGATCGGCCTGATCAACGGCAGCGAGCCGGTGACCACGTCCTCGATGCGCAAGTTCAACGACGCGTTCGCGCCGTACGGCCTGCCGAAGACCGCGATCAAGCCGTCGTACGGCATGGCCGAGGCGACGCTGTTCGTCTCGTCCACGCGGCACACCGACGAGGCCCGGGTCATCTACGTTGACCGTCACGAGCTCAACGCCGGCCGCATCGTCAAGGTCGACAAGGAGGCGCCGAACGCCATCGCGCAGGTCTCCTGCGGTTACGTCGCGCGCAGCCAGTGGGCCGCGA
>NZ_WVTE01000151.1:0-3971 GCF_009939605.1 Rhodococcus sp. YH1
CATGGCGAAGAACCTAGCCTTCTTCGCCTCTCGTGCTGCTCGACCCACTGACATCTCCCCTGGTCAGGGAGCGTGTCGCATGGACCACCTGAGTCAGCCCGAATCGAACCTGTGTGACATTCGGCCCGGCCGGCTGCGGGTGCCGGCGAGACCTCAGATGTACATCGCAGGATCGATGTAGCAGGCCGGGTCCACGAGTTCCTCGTGCTGCTTGCGGGGGCGGATCGTCGCCGGGATGCCGACGGCGATCGAATCGGCGGGCACGTCGCGCGTGACCACCGCGTTCGCGCCGATCGCGACGTCGTCGCCGATCACCACCGGCCCGAGGACCTTCGCCCCCGCACCGATGGTGACCCGGTTGCCGATGGTGGGGTGCCGCTTGGTCCGCGCCAGCGACCGCCCGCCGAGCGTGACGCCGTGATAGATCATCACGTCTTCGCCGATCTCGGCGGTCTCCCCGATCACCACGCCCATGCCGTGATCGACGAAGAAGCGCCGTCCGATCGTCGCGCCGGGGTGGATCTCGATGCCCGTGAGGAAGCGGGTGAACTGCGCCAGGATGCGGGCCGGTCCCCGCAGCGCCGGCCGCGCCCACATCCGGTGTGCGAGCCGATGCGACCAGATCGCGTGCAGCCCCGAATACACGAGGGCGTTCTCCATGTCACCGCGCGACGCCGGATCGTGGCCGCGGGCCGCCTGCAGGTCTTCCCGGAGGGTGCGCAGAACACTCACGATGCGTTCAGTCCCGGATGTGCTCGAACAGCGGAGTGGAGATGTACCGCTCACCGAAGTCGCAGACCACGGCGACGATGAGCTTGCCGGCGTTCTCCGGACGCTTCGCCAGCTCCAGAGCGGCCCACACGATCGCGCCGGACGAGATGCCGCCGAGAATGCCCTCCTGCGTGCCGAGATCCCGGCCCACGCGGACGGCGTCGTCGAACGAGACGTCGACGATCTCGTCGTAGACCTCGCGGTCGAGCACGTCGGGCACGAAGTTCGCGCCGATGCCCTGGATCTTGTGCGGGCCCGGCTGTCCGCCGGTGAGGATGGGGGAATCGATGGGCTCGACGCCGACGATCTTCACCTCCGGCTTGTATTCCTTGAGCCTGCGGCCCGCGCCGGTGATCGTGCCGCCGGTGCCGATGCCGGCGACGAAGATGTCGACCGCGCCCTCGGTGTCCTTCCAGATCTCCTCACCGGTGGTCTGGTAGTGGATCTCCGGGTTCGCCGGGTTGGCGAACTGGCGGGCGAGGATCGCGTTCTCGGTCTTCGCGACGATCTCCTCCGCCTTCGCGACCGCGCCGGCCATGCCCTCGGAGCCGGGGGTCAGGACGATCTCCGCGCCGAACGCCCGCAGCATCACGCGACGCTCGGTGGACATCGTCTCGGGCATCGTCAGGATGACCTTGTAGCCGCGCGCGGCACCGACCATCGCCAGCGCGATACCGGTGTTGCCGCTGGTCCCCTCGACGATGGTGCCACCGGGGCGCAGCTCACCGGACTTCTCGGCGGCGTCGATGATCGCCACGCCGATCCGGTCCTTGACGCTGTTGGCCGGGTTGTAGAACTCGAGCTTGACCGCGACCTGGGCGCCGAGACCCTCGGTCAGCCGGTTCAGCCGCACGATCGGGGTTCGCCCGACCAGCTCGGTGACATTGTTGTAGATACCGCTCATGGGCCCGATCCTCCTCCCGGTCGCAGTGCCGACCGGATTGGTTCCGTCGTCACCTATTGCATCATTCCGGCGGATGTCCGATTCACGTGGGGAGCCGCACAGCGGTCCGGCCGCCCGGGATCCACCGGTTTGCCCACCCTGCTCCCGCGGGTAGCCGACGTCATGACTCGTCACCGGCACGCCCGGAACGTCGCCGGCCGGCCGGTCGCAGCCCTGCAGGACAGCACCCCGCTGCGGTAGGGCGTCGCCCACCAGACCCGGCACGGGGCAGGCCCGCCCGCGCCCGGAAGGAGAAACCCGTGTTCGACATCGTCAAGACCGTGGAGAGATCCGGGCGGCAGATCGAGGGGGTTGTCCGTCGCGTCGTCGAACGCACCGGCTCCCACCCCGGTCCCCAGCAGACCGTCACCATCGGCGCACCCCGCGAAACGGTGCAACGGTTCTGGCGCGAGCCCGCCAATCTGTCGCAGGTGTTCGGGGAGCGCACCTCCGTCGCCGCGAGCGGCCCCGACCGCCTCCGGTGGACCTTCGAACTCGGCGCCGACCCGATCACGTGGGAGACGCGCGTGCTCGAGAGCGACGGGGAACTGCAGTTCGTCGCCACCGACGCCGGCGACTCGTCGCAGCCGCCCCGGATCCTGCTGTCGTTCGCCACCGCCCCGCACGGCCTCGGCACCGAGGTGAGCATGCGGGCCGACACCCCGATGCCCGGCCTGATCACCGGCGCGGCCACGTTCACCGCCCTGTACCGGGCCCGCGCGCTGCTGCAGACCGGCGAGATGCCGACCCTGCGCTGCAATCCCAGCGCCCGCGGCAATCACAGCGCCCGCGGCAATGACAGCGCCCGCGGCAATCACAGCGCCCGCGGCAATCACAGCGCCCGCGGCAGCTCCGGTGCCTCCGGACGCGACTCCCGAACGGAAGGATCCCACTGATGCGAGCGCTGTGCTGGATGGGTGTGAACGACCTGTCCGTCGAGACGGTCGAGGACCCGAAGCTGCTCAACCCGCACGACGTGATCGTGGAGGTCCGCCTCACGACCACCTGCGGATCCGATCTGCATTTCATCGACGGCTATCTACCCGGCATGCGGGAGGGCGACGTGTTCGGGCACGAGTTCATGGGCGACGTCGTCGAGAAGGGCGCGGAGGTCACCTCCGTGAACGTCGGCGACCGCGTCGTCGTGCCGTCGTTCATCGGGTGCGGCGCCTGCTGGTACTGCGACCACGACCTGTACTCGGCGTGTGACACCACCAACCCGAACGCTGCGATGCAGCAGCCGCTGCTCGGCTACCCGTCCGGCGGCATCTACGGCTACACCCACCCGTTCGGCGGATACCAGGGTTCGCACGCGCAGTACGTGCGGGTGCCGTTCGGCGACGTCAACTGCTTCCCGATCCCCGAGGGGATCACCGACGAGCAGGCCCTGTTCCTCTCCGACGCGGTGCCCACCGGATACATGGGGGCCGACTTCTGCGACATCTCCCCCGGCGACACCGTCGCAGTGTGGGGTGCCGGGGGCGTGGGCCTGATGGCGGCCGTGAGCGCCCGGATCCTCGGCGCCGAACGAGTGATCGTCGTCGACCGCCTGGGCGAACGCCTCGACCTCGCCGCCCGGCTGGGGCTGGAGACGATCGACTACTCCGCCGAGGTCAGCATGCAGGAGGCCCTGCGCGAGAGCACCGGCGGCCGCGGACCCGACGCGTGCATCGAGGCGGTCGGCATGGAGGCCCACGGCACCGGCCTGATGCAGATCTACGACCGCGTCAAGCAGGCGCTGCGGATGGAGACCGACCGCGCCACGCCGCTGCGGCAGGCGATCATGGCGTGCCGCAAGGGTGGGGTGGTGTCCGTCCTCGGGGTCTACGGACTCACCGACAAGTTCCCGATGGGCCTGCTCACCAACAAGAGCCTGACCCTGCGCACCGCCCAGCAACACGGACAGCGGTACGTCCCGCGGCTGTTCGAGCACGTGCAGGCCGGCAAGCTCGACCCCAGCCTGTTGATCACCCACGACATGTCGCTCGAGGACTCGGTGCGCGGGTACGAGATGTTCAAGGACAAGAAGGACGGCTGCGTGCGCGCGGTGTTCCGGCCGTGACCCCGGTGCCGGGCCGGCGCCCTGCAACGGGCCGGCGCCCTCCAACGGGCCGGCGCCCTCCAACGGGCCGGCGCCCTCCAACGGGCCGAATGTCACACACATTCGATCGAGGCGGTTTCAGGCGGCCGATGCGACAAGCTCGGTGAACGCTTCGGTTGGCGTGCGCCAGCGTAGCGTCTGCCGGGGGCGGCCGTT